>DASUFG010000409.1:0-3397 GCA_036274715.1 Agriterribacter sp. | reverse complement strand
TGCAATATGCCCGTTGTCAATCACGGAGGCATTGTAAATATTGTAGTCGGCGATCGTAGTCAAATCGGGCGATTGAAAGGGGGTGAGTTTGTTATTGCAGTATAGGTATACCCCGTGTTTTAGACTGGTAATTAGTATACTGTCTTTTCCTGCATCCAGTACGGCGGTAATTAAAAAGTCGGCCGGCATGGCATTGGTGGTAGCTATAGGAGTCCACATACCATTTTTGAACAGCAAAATACCTTTGTTATAATCCTGGGCAATCAGCGAGTGGGTTGTTGCGCCCATAAACAACCAGTTGTCGGCGGGGTAAATGGTGATGCGGTTGTCCGAAAGCTGCAGAATCTGCTCCTTGGAACGAAAGAGCACCTGGTTTTCGCTGCACACAATATCCCAAACATCGGCAAATGACCGGTTTTTTTCCGGGATAAGGTTTTTGAGCGTATGATATTTCAGTGTTCCGGTGGTATCAGGCGAAAAATAGCCCATTTCGTCCTGCCCCCCCACGTATATCTTATTATCGTCTGCAATAGCAACCGAGCGTACAATGGTTTTGTTGGGCAGGGGATAAAGTTTCCAATAGTTCCCATCAAAACTTAAAAGCCCCTCATTATTTGCAAAGTACAATAAACCACCCTTGTCCTGGCAGATGTCCCAGTTTTGGGTACCGGCCTTATAGACCTGTTTGGGATAACTGACAATTTCGGGAAGCCCGATTGTATTTTGTGCGGTCGCCCCAACACTGATCAACAAAATAAAAGATAGTGCAATCGTTTGCTTCATACTTGCGGAAAGTTAAAACTAAATTAAATCAATAATATTCTGGTTGTACTATTGAAGTGGTGATTTTAATGGTGAATGATGATGTTGATGTATTATTGATGTAGTGTGCAATTGACTGCTCATGAGTTTTTTAGATAGTTTTATGGTCTGCAAAACTTTTTTTACAACTGCCATTAAAATGATTGCTTATGAAAATGAAAATTGCACTGTTGCTATGCACAGTATTTCTCCTTCAGTCTCTCACTGTTAAGGTTTATTCGCAAACAATACAGGTTACGGGTAAGGTAACCAACAAGTTATCAAAGGAGCCCCTCGCTGGAGCCACCGTAAGCATTAAAGGCGGCGGGGGATCAACCATTACCGGTGCGGATGGTAATTTCAGCATTTCGGTGCCTCAAAGCGGGAGCATTTTGGTGGTTTCATACGCCGGGATGGCCGCGATGGAGCAGGCCGTAACTTCTGCCGGCGTGCTAAACTTTGAAATGGAAAGCGGTGAAGGCAAACTTGAGGAAGTAATAGTAGTAGGGTACGGCACCCAAAGAAAAACCTCTCTTACCGCAAGTGTGGCTACCATTAAAGGGTCGGATATTGAGCGTCAACCGGTCAGCGACCTTTCCAGCGCACTTGGGGGCCGGGCAGCCGGTGTTTTGTTCACTCAACCAGGTGGCCAGGCAGGTAATGATGCCGCTAACATTATGATACGCGGCATTGGTACCAATGGCAATTCGGCCCCCCTCTTTATTGTGGATGGGGTGCCAAGAAACTACAGCCAGTTGAATCCAGCCGATGTAGAATCCATAACTGTGCTGAAGGATGCAGCCGCTGTAGCACCCTATGGTATGGGAGGAGCTAATGGTGTAATCCTGGTCACCACCAAAAAAGGTAAAACCGGTAGGCCAACCCTTAGCTATGATGGCTATGTGGGAATACAAAACCCAACGGTCGTCAGCCATTTCGTTAATTCTTATGATTATGCGCGCATGAAAAACGAGGCGGCGGTAAATGCAGGCGCTGCGGAAATGCCTTATTCTGCGGATGATTTGCAAAAATACCGCGACGGCTCCGATCCGGATGGCCACCCCAATATCGACCCTGTTGCCGATATTATTGTTAAAGATGCCTTACAAACAAGCCATAACTTATCGCTTACCGGCGGTACCGATATTGTGAAGTATGCGATGGGGCTGGGATATTTTGCCCAGGAAGGGATGTTTCCGGGTATCAAATACCAGCGCTATAACTTATCTGCCAACCTCCAGGCGCAGGCTACAAAAAGCACGCTGGTGAGTTTGTCGCTCAACGGCAGGATTGAAAAAAGAAATCTTTCCGGCGCGGGGTACAGCACACAGGGACTTTTTGAGAATTTGATCAATACTGTTACCAACAGCACGCCATTAATTTATAGTAATGGCACACACCCTTACCTGTATGCCTCTTTTTACGACAACCCAAGCTACCAGAACATTACCGGTAATACTATGCTTACGCAGTTTTTCATAGATCAGAAGCTGCCTCTTGAGGGGCTGAGTGTAAAATTCGCCGCTTCTTACGACTGGAACCCTTTCGATCCGTATAATACTACCAATAGTGGTATAGCAAGCCTTACCAGGGGATGGTTTCAATCTTTTCCATATTATACGGTAGATACTACACAAAGGCCATACGCTTATAATGAGATACCTCCGTCTACCCTGCCATCATTCTCGGAAGAGTATCACCAAACACAGGCATATACTTACCAGGGTTATATCAACTATGCCAATAATTTTGGCAAAAGTTCCGTAACGGGCTTAGTAGTGCTGGAGTCGAGAAACACCAAATCAATGAGTTTTAGCGCCAGCAGAAATAACTATAACCTGCCTATACCGGAATTGTTTGCCGGTGGCAGTGGTGCTTCAGATCTTAACAACAACGGCAATTCCCTCGAAACCAAACAACGGTCACTGGTGTACAGGGTTACCTATGGCTATAACGACAAGTACCTGGTAGAGGCGGCCGGAAGGTACGACGGGCACTATTATTTTGCGCCGGGACATCGTTTCGGTTTCTTTCCCGCTTTCTCCGCAGCCTGGCGAATTTCACGGGAGTCATTCATGGATGGAGTTAACTGGTTGGATGAATTAAAAATAAGAGGATCCTATGGGCAGTCGGGTAACCTTGCCGGCGCACCATTTCAATACCAGTCCGGGTTTACCCTCTATGGCACTTCTGCCATCCTGAATGGTTCACAAACCCAGGGCTTGTACGAAAACCAGGAACCCAACCCGAATATCACCTGGGAAAAAGCCAATAAAACGAATATCGGTTTTGATGCCCGGATATTGAGGGGCTTGCTGGTTATTGAAGCAGATTATTTTCACGAAAAGAGGGATAACATGCTGGTATATCCCAACGTTACCGTGCCAGTGGAATACGGTATCGGCATTTCGCAGGTAAACGCGGGATCGATGTTAAACCGCGGGTTTGAAATAACGCTGTCGAGCAACTATGCCATATCTAAAGACCTCAGTATTGGTTTCACGGGTAATTTCACCTATGCCAAAAATAAGTTGATAGAGGTATTTGAAGATCCCGCAACATTTAATAATCCTAACCTCAGAAAAACCGGCAGGCC
>DASUFG010000408.1:0-7608 GCA_036274715.1 Agriterribacter sp. | reverse complement strand
GTAGGAGGTAAGTGGTTAGTAGTAAGTGGGGTGCGTGATTAGCTCGGTTCCTCTCTTTAGTTAGCCACCATAAACAACGTTTTGTGCTCTGACAGGATGCTGCAATCCACTCTTTCCCAAACTCTGTCGTAACCCACCACCTGTAATGTCGTATTCATAACATTGTTTGCCAAAAGGCAGGCTTACATTTGAAGTTTAAAAATAGTTGCGGGAAAATGCCACGCAAGAAACACTAACACCACGCAAAACAATAGCAGCTCCATAAAAAATAACGATGGAACAGAACCTAAACATCAGCCAGGCTGTTGAAGTACCACCCCGTTCATTGTGGAAGGCATTAAAAGAAGCCATCCGCGGCACGGAAGCCGATTACACAAAGATCAGCTTGAAAAAGGCCATTTTTCTGTTGGCCGTACCTATGATACTTGAACTGGTCATGGAATCCACATTTGCGGTGGTTGATATTTATTTTGTAGGACAACTTGGTTCATCTGCAGTGGCCACTGTGGGGCTCACTGAAACCTATTTGTTCCTCCTGTATTCTGTTTGCATGGGGCTGGCCACAGCTGTTACCGCCATTATAGCCAGAAGGATAGGCGAGAAAAAAAAGGATGAGGCAGGAATATCGGCCGTTCAGTCTATTTTCCTGGGCGCCTTGTCGTCCCTTCCATTTGCCATTGCGGGTATATTCTTTGCAAAGGAACTGCTCGGGCTAATGGGGGCCGATCAGTGGGGCATACAAAACGGTTACCGCTACACCCAATGGATGCTGGGTGGAAATGCCGTAATTGTTTTGTTGTTCGTGATCAACGCCATATTTCGTGGTGCCGGTGACGCAGCTATTGCCATGCGCGTACTGTGGATTGCCAACGGAATAAACATTATCCTGGACCCGCTTCTCATTTTTGGATGGGGTCCTGTTCCGGCACTGGGCATTGAGGGTGCTGCCATCGCTACCAATATCGGTCGGGGAGTAGGCGTAGTGATGCAGCTTTGGATACTTTTTAAAGGTGGAAAGCATATCAGGGCCAAACTTTCAGATCTCAGATGGGATACAAAAATTATGATCAACATTATCCGTACTGCACTGGGTGGAGTAGGACAAATGATTGTAGGAATGACTTCCTGGATTTTTGTAATGCGTATACTGGCCGGTATCGGTAGTGAATCCGTCGCTGGGGCCACCATTGCCTTGCGCATTATGATGTTTACGATGATGCCAGCCTGGGGCATGTCGAATGCCGCAGCCACGCTGGTGGGTCAAAATCTCGGTGCCGGGCAGCCCGGGCGTGCGGAATCATCCGTGTGGAAAATTGGCTTTTACAATATGATATTTTTGGTTGGTGTTTCTGTGTTGTATTTTTTCTTTAACCATTGGCTGATGCGCATTTTTACTACTGATGAAAAAGTAATTGCCATTGGCGGAGAGTGGTTACGGATACTTTCCTATTCTTATTTTGTATATGGCTGGTGGATGGTATCGGTGCAGGCATTCAATGGCGCGGGTGATACAAAAACACCCACCCTTATTAACCTGGTCTTTTTTTGGCTAATCCAGATACCGCTATCTTACTTTTTGGCGATCACATTGAATTGGGAACATTCTGGTGTGTTTTGGGGTGTATTTATTTCAGAAACTTCCGTTGGACTTTTTACCCTATGGATTTTTAAGAAGGGGAAGTGGAAAACAGTAAAAGTGTGATATCGTTCACATTTCATATTGGCCTTTAAGCTTCGGATCGTTTTGAAAAGTCCGGATGGGTCATTCAGGATCCCTCTCGGCCATCCGGGCCTCAATTTCATATTTATTGTTGTAGTAGCCTTTTCTGCAGGTTTCCAAAAAGTACTTCACTACAAAGGAGGCAAACCCATACTTTTTGAATTGCTCAACATGTTTCAGCTCATGCTTAACCCATTTGGCATCCAGCAAAAACTCCTGGGTAGTGGCATTATGCAGGTGAATGGTTTTGCCCAGGGTAAAAGCAACATTATCTACACCAAGCCACCAGGCAGCTACCTTGGCCTTCCACGATCTTTCCTTGATTTTGATGCCAGAAATATCCATAGATAGTTATCGTTGCTCCCAGTGTTTTATGATCTCTTCGGCGTGTTGTTTGTTTTTTGGCCGCAGAAATACTTTGCCAATTATACCCTTTTCGTCAATCACAAAAGTGGTCCGGTGCAGCCCCATGTATTTTCTTCCATACAACTGTTTTTCACCCCACACTCCGTATTTGTCGATTATTTTATGATCGGGATCTGCCAGCAGGGTAAACGGGAGGCTGAATTTCGATTCAAATTTCTTATGCGATGCTTCGTCATTCGGACTAACCCCGATAATCTCAAATCCTTTTTTCTTCAGGGCGGCATAATTGTCGCGCAAATTGCAGGCTTGAATGGTACAGGTGGGTGTATCATCTTCGGGATAAAAAAATAGCACCAGTTTTTTCCCTTTATAATCAGACAGGGAAATTTTTTGACCATTTTGATCCTTTCCGGAAAAAGCAATTGCTTTATCGCCCTCTGTTAATACAATCATATGAATGTGAAAATAGGAAAATATAGATAATGTGCGAATGTGAGGAATTTGAAAATGTGGGAAATGGAGTTCGCATTGTTGAAGGAGGGCGAATTTATCTCAAACCCGTCCAACAAGGAACCACAAACCAGAAACCACAAATTCAAAAAGCTATCGAATAAATGTAAAAGTCTCTCTTTTGATGTTACCTGCTTCATCGGCCACGCTTATGCCAAGGGAATGCTTACCCGGAGGGCAATGCTCGTCGAAATGGTAAACAAAGGTGCGGCCTTTATTATTGGAAAAGCAGATCCATTTTCCATCTAATTCTGCCCTGAAATTTTTGAATTCGTCCATGTTATCTTTTACCGCAAACACGAGGCTGGTGGCCTTGCTCAGGTTGTCTCCATTTTTAAATCTTACAGGAATGATCTCCGGCGGTGATTCATCCAGCACCAATTGAAAACTGCCAAAGTTTTTAAATTTCGCCATTGCCCAACCATTCTGCCATTCTACTTTGGCTATTTCTTTTTTAGTTCCTGCAAACCGTTGCATCACTACCCGGTCTTTTTTTTCTTCCGGCAAACCGGCGTCGGGTTTTATCCTCACCACCAGGCCATCCTGCAGGGGAATATTCGCTGAGCCAATAGTGTGAATAGCAGATACCACTACCGGGTTGGTAGATGCAGACCTCCGGTAAGCAATATGCACGGAGTCGTACAATCCTTTTTCGCTGATATAATATTCCGCATCTTCACTGCCCTCGCCCACATTGAGCATAAATGGATAGAACAGCTTACCTGCCGGCGTTTCGCTTTTTGATCCAGTGGGTTTGAATTGTACGGTAAAGTTTATCGCCGCGGTATTGCCATCAGCATCCTTGGTTTCAATACGGATATTATGAGGTTGTTCGTCATTCAGGAGAATCACTCCATTTCCTTTTTTATGATCGTAGATACTATTTACGTAGCCGGGTAGTTCGGACAGGTGTTGCAGGTAGGGGCCGCCTTTAGACTTTGTACTGTAATCAATATGAGCATTCAGGTTGCGGGTATCATTATAGCTGATGGTATCCATGGTAAAGCGGATCACCTCGCTGTTGTTGTCGTACAAAATTCCCTCGTAAATACCATTGTGGTTGGATGAGGCCGTTTGGCTATCGTAACCGCTAACGGCAAAACTAACTTTACTGGAATTCGTAGTAATTGTCGCAGGCACGGTGATGTAACCCTGCGCTGTTTTTTTAACAGCGATCATTTTAGGCGATTGTTCGTAAATGCTTTTATTACGATCGTACATTGCCAAACGCTGAATGGTGGGCGGCACATTATCAACGATCGGAAATCCAAACAACATTGGGTTAAGATTGGTGTCGGTAGCCGTGTTGCGGATTTCAAAATGAAGATGCGGACCCTGCGAGCCACCTGTATTGCCACTGCTGGCGATAAAATCTCCCTTTTTTACGGGGAACAATCCTGGCGGAACGTCAAGATAAACATTCCATGTTTCTAACCGGTACTGTTGTGTTTTAACATACTGCTCCAGCTTTGGAAAGAAACTGTTAAGATGGGCATACAAAGTCGTTAACCCATTGGGATGGTTAATGTAGATGGCACGACCAAAACCGAAAGGCTCAATCTTTATTCGCGCAATATATCCATCTGCAGCTGCATGCACAGGGAGATTTTCTACGCGGTTGGTTTTAAAATCCAATCCCATGTGGTAATGATCAGCACGGAGTTCTCCAAAGTTACCGGCCAAACTTGGGGGAATAGACAAGGGCTTGATAAAATATCCTTTTGGATAAACTGGGGCTACCGGGTTTTGGGCAAATGAATAATAACCTGTTAACAAAAGCGAAAACAAAATACATCTCATCAAACAAGTAATTCGTAAGTATTGGGTAACAAATCTACCTAGGATTGTTTTAACAATAAAATCATTTTCGCAAACATAGCGTGATGGCTGCCACTAATGTTTGTACGGGAAAATGGGAACGGGTTTTTTCTGGAAATAATTTTATTTAAATAATCTTTTTTAAAATCTGGCACTCTCTTTGAATAATAATTCGCAACTGCTCTGTTGATCGAACTGTAATTCTTGCTCTATAAAAATTCTGTTACTTATTTTTTGAATTGAGTTACGAAGAAATTTTTCTTAGAAAGGATTAAGAAAAGATTTGACATAGGATATCACGTACAACCAGCGTATACCCTATATGTGGTATGTTTTCTGGTCAACAACCTTGATTTTTGATAATAATCTTTGAAATGACAAAAATGATCGGAAAAGAGTACAATTTTTTAAGAATATAATACAGCGTTTTTCGTCTATATGTTGTCTACTTTAATATTGTTGAACCTATAAATTTGAATGTTTATGAAAGGGATGAAAAGAAAAATTGCACTGGCATTGGCCCTTATGATGGGAACAATAATTGGCGCGTTCCGTGGAGAAATCGCGAAGCAAAGATTTATTTCCAAAGTGAAGGACAAATATGAACATCATAAGCAAGTTCAACGACAACATGAAATAATGCTCGATGAATTTGAACTCTCTGCGTTTCACACCAGTTAACGTTCAGATCATATATTTTTAAAAGACATTGGTTTTAACTAATGTCTTTTTTTTTGCCGGTATTCCTGATTTTGTATTGTGATTTACCCCATTTTTTAATGAGCCTGAACTTGCCAAAGGATACATCGCATGGTGTGTATCCTTTTCTTTCTTCTCATACAACATATTTTGCTTCTCATCCTGCAGCGAAAAAGATCAGAAATCCGCAATCTGTGAAAATTAATCCCCTTCGTTTCGCATTTCATTTTTCAAACCGTACCTTTGCCCGGTTTTTTTAGTGACAACCTTTATCAGTTGCATTCCAAAATTAACCGCCAGATTCTTTCAAATCTTAATTAAGAAATGCCTAAAGACAATTCCATCCAAACTGTTCTGATCATTGGTTCAGGTCCAATTGTTATCGGACAAGCCTGTGAGTTCGACTATTCCGGAACCCAGGCTGCAAGAAGCCTGCGCGAAGAAGGGGTTAAAGTAATCCTCATTAACAGCAATCCGGCTACTATTATGACCGACCCGATGATGGCCGACCGGGTATACCTTTTGCCGCTAACTGTTGAAAGTATTGAACAAATACTGGAGGAAAACAAAATAGATGCGGTTTTACCTACTATGGGAGGTCAAACTGCGCTTAATTTGGCTAAAGAAGCAGAGGAACTGGGCATTTGGGAAAAATATGAAGTAAGGTTGATTGGTGTGGATATTAAAGCGATCGACAAAGCGGAAGACCGCGAGCGTTTTCGCCAGTGGATGATTGAGATGGGCATACCTGTGGCACCCGCCAGAACCGCGAACTCGTTTTTGGAAGGTAAAGAATTTGCCCAGGAGATTGGCTTCCCGCTGGTCATCCGTCCATCGTATACTTTAGGTGGAACCGGTGGCGGCTTTGTTCTTAGCAAAGATTTTTTAGATGAAGCCCTGAACAGGGGTTTGTCTGCATCACCGATACATGAAGTGCTGGTAGAAAAAGCAGTGCTGGGATGGAAAGAATTCGAACTCGAGTTATTGCGCGATGCCGCAGATAATGTTGCCATTATTTGTACGGTAGAAAACTTTGACCCGATGGGGGTGCATACCGGCGATTCAATAACCGTAGCCCCGGCCATGACATTGAGCGATACGGCCTTTCAGTTGATGCGGAACACCGCTATCCGCATGATGCGCAACCTGGGGAACTTCGCAGGCGGTTGTAATGTGCAGTTCGCGCTTAATCCCGAGACAGAAGAAATTATCGCCATTGAGATCAATCCGCGGGTTAGCCGCTCCTCTGCGCTCGCTTCCAAAGCAACAGGATATCCTATTGCTAAAATAGCAGCGAAGCTGGCCATAGGCTATAACCTGGATGAACTGAGCAACCAGATCACCCAATCTACCTCCGCCTATTTTGAACCCACTCTCGACTATGTGATTGTAAAAGTACCGCGCTGGAATTTTGATAAATTTAAAGGTGCGGACGATACGTTGGGCTTGCAGATGAAATCCGTGGGTGAAGTGATGTCTATAGGGCGCAGTTTTACCGAAGCCATTCAAAAAGCTTGTCAGAGCCTGGAGAACGAGGCTGTTGGACTGGGCTATTATGGCAAGAGCATGATGCACGCTGAAGAAATTGTGGAATACCTGAAAACGCCCAAATGGGACAGGTTGTTCAGAATTAAAGATGCGTTGATGATGGGCGTAAGTGTAAAATCGATTTGTGAAGCAACCCGCATCGACCGTTGGTTTATTTACCAGATACGCGACATTGTAGAAATTGAAAAGAAGATCGCTACATACAGCCGGCAAACGCTGCCCGATGAATTGCTGATAGAAGCAAAGCACAACGGTTTTGGCGACGAGCAGATATGCCGGATACTGAAAGATGGCACTACGGATGAAGACATATATGAGCGCCGGAAAAAGATGGGATTAACCCGCGTGTATAAAATGGTCGATACCTGTGCTGCGGAGTTTGAGGCCAAAACTCCCTATTTTTATTCGAGCTTTGAAACCCCTTCCGTTAGCAGCAATGGCTCAACTGGCGTAGTACATAACGAAAGTATCCCGCACCATATAAAAGGAAGCGATAAAAAATCAAAAGGATCTGTGATTGTATTGGGTTCCGGCCCCAACCGCATAGGGCAGGGCATTGAATTTGACTATTGCTGCGTGCATGGTTTGATGGCCATCAAAGAAAGCGGCTACGAGGCCATTATGGTGAACTGCAATCCCGAAACGGTTTCAACGGATTTTGATATAGCCGATAAGCTTTATTTTGAACCGGTGTTCTGGGAACATTTGTGGGAGATTGTGGAATACGAGAAGCCTATAGGGGTAATTGTACAGTTGGGCGGGCAAACCGCATTGAAACTGGCCAAACGTCTCCACGAAAAAGGAATTCGCATTATTGGTACCTCTTTCGACAATATGGATATTGCGGAAGACCGGGGCCGTTTTAGTGACAGGCTGAAAGAGTTGGGAATCCCTTATCCTAAGTATGGAACAGCCTTTAACACCGATGATGCCATTGAAGTAGCCAA
>DASUFG010000407.1:0-8480 GCA_036274715.1 Agriterribacter sp. | reverse complement strand
GCATTACTCCTTTTGGTGTGCCCGTGGTTCCGGAGGTATAAATTATTGTTGCCAGGTCGTGCTTTTGAATTTTTCTTTTTCTTTCCTCTACTGTATTCAATGTTGTTCCCGTGGCTTTGTCAAGAACTTCCGACCAATGCGTGGCACCTGCGATATTATTGAAGGTGAATATTTCTTTAACAGTGGGGATTTTTGACCGGATGTCCTGGAGTTTCAAAAACAATTCTTCGCTGCTTACAAAAACATATTGTACTGCGGCATCATTAAAAATGAATTCAATTTCAAGCGGATTAGTAGTGGGATAGATGGGGACGAGTATCGCGCCAGCCTGTTGAACGGCTAAATCAGCAATCAACCATTCGGGCCGGTTATTGGAAATAATCGCAATTTTATCCCTGTTTTCCGTTGTCATGTCGTTACCCGAAACGCCCAGTTCGCACAACCCGGCAGCCAATTGCAAGGAAGTCGTTTTTATCTCTTCGGTACTGTATGGATGCCATTCCCCATTTTCTTTTGCAACAAGCATATCTTTCTTGGGGAATTTTTCCAATTGGTAATCGAGGCAATCAAATAACCGTAGGGGTTGAGTCATAACAATCGTTGTTTACGCGTTTGTTCAAATTAGGCAAAAAAAGATTAACAAAAAAGAAAGCTTATTTATTTTGGTAATATTGACCTTGAGGTAATTTAAACACCCTTCCCCGTTGAAAATTGTTGAATGTATTATAGGGATCCGGATTGTTTTTTATCCAGTTTTGGTAATCCACCGCTTGTATTGCAGCGCCGAATAGCCATTGGTTATAGGCTTCAAACATATTGGTGTTGAGTAATTGCTTATGATAATCAAATAAACGGAAAGGAAATTGAGATGCGCTTTTTTCGAACCAGTTTTTGATGAACCCTTTTCTAATGGTCATTAACCGGTCGGGATTGATGCCCGTGGAAGCTAATTGCGATTGGCTATTCATGGAAGTAAGAAAAGCTTTTTCGAATGCGTTTTTCTTTTTAGTATCATAGTCCTTCAGAAGGTCATACTCGGCAAATAATTTTTTATATCCATCATATAAAATATTCTTTATCTCTGCTGTTCTGATCGTATAGCTTTCGAGGTTCACAAAAATTTCCCCGTAAATAAGACTCCATACCCTATCGGTCGTGAAATAATAATACCGGGTGGCATTATAATAGTTGCCCGGGTAATTCGCATCAACTTCTATACCCTTTTCCCACTGGTTGATAGCTTCGTAATCTTTCTTCAGCCAAAGCAATTCACCATATTCACTGTAAAGCACGCCGGCCAATGGAAATTTTTTGAGCCCTTTTGTATAAACCTTAGTTGCTTCTTTTAACTCTTCTATAGCACGGTATATTGTACCTGCAATCTGAAAACTCTGTACATCGGCTTCGTCACTTTCCACTACGGGTTTTATCGTTTCCAATGCTTTAACAAAATCTCTCTGTAAAAAATACGTATAGGCTATATCTTTTTTCAGACTTATATCATTCGGCTTTTGCTGCAGAGCCCGGTTAAAAACCATGATGGCGTTTCCCCAGTCGCCGTTGCGCATATAGTCCCGGCCGTTTTGCTGCAGGCTATCGGCGTTTTGTTGGGGAAAAGCCGTAACTGCTAACAGGATGCTTACACATAAAAAATTAAGCTGCTTCATTACGGTAAAGATACTGCCTCAACGATAAAAACAGTGGGGGAAGGTTTAAAATAGAAGCATTGCTGCTGGCTACTAAAATTTCATCATGAGCTGCCCCAAAAGCAATTATGTATATCAGATCAAATGTGTGAGTAATCCGTCCCGCAATTTTGGCTCAAACCATGTGCTTTTTGGGGGCATTACGTTACCACTGTCGGCAATATCAAACAACTGTTGAATGCTAACGGGGTAAAGGCTGAAGGCTACTTTCATTTCACCACTGTTCACCCTTTTTTCTAATTCTTTAAGCCCCCTGATACCGCCAATAAAATCGATGCGATTGTCGGTGCGTTGATCTTTGATGCCCAGTATCGGGTCGAGGAGGTTATTTTGTAATATGGTTACGTCGAGCACCCCTATAGGATCGTCGGTATATGTACCCTGTTTTGCTTTGAGTATATACCATTCACCCTCAATATACATTCCAAATTCATGCAGGTTTTGGGGTGAAAAGGCCTCTTTGCCATTGCTCCTGATCTCAAACTTTTCTTCTATTTTTTGAAGAAAATTTGCCTTAGTTAAGTTGTTCAGGTCGCGCAATACGCGGTTATAATCCATAATATGTAACTGGGAGGCGGGGAATAAAGTGGTGAGAAAATGAGCAGCCTCCTCTGTGTTGCCAGCGGCAGATAACCTTACTTTGGCCGCGCTTGCAGCACGATGGTGACCGTCGGCTATATAGGTAGCCTCCACCTTTTCATCAAAAATGCGGGTAATGGTTTCGATGGTTTTGTCATCGGTAATAATCCATACCGTATGATTGATATTATCATCGGCCACAAAGTCGTAAACAGGTGATTTTTCTTTTTTCCACTTTTCAATCAATTGGTCTAATTCCGCCACATTTTTATATGCCAGGAAAACATTTCCTGTTTGGGCGCCGGTGGTGATGATATGGTTAATGCGGTCCTGTTCTTTTTCAGGCCGTGTAAATTCATGTTTTTTAATAATGCCGTCTTCATAATCATCAACAGCAGAAGTGCATACTAACCCGGTTTGGCTTTTACCGTTCATGATCAATTGGTAAATGTAATAGCAGGGTTTGCTCTCCTTAAATAATACCTCGCGTTGCATGAATGCATCCAGGTTGTCTTTGGCTTTTTCATATACTTCCCGGGAATGTACGTCTGTGTCTTCCGGTAAATCGATTTCTGCTTTGGTGATATGCAGGAATGAATATGGGTTGCCACGGGCTTCTTCTTTGGCCTCTTTACTGTTTAATACATCGTATGGTGGTGAAGCAACCTGTTTTGCATATTGTGCCTGTGGACGAAGTGCTTTAAAAGGTACTATAGTAGACATAAAATTTTTAATCGTTGGTTATGCATTCTTCAATGCAAAATGTTTCATTACTTCTGTTAACGTTTCTACGCTGCTTAATGGTAATGCGTTGTACAAGGAAACCCGGAACCCACCTACACTGCGATGGCCTTTTACCCCAACCATCCCTTCATTTTTGCATAAGTCGAGAAATGCTTTTTCCAACCCGGGGTTTTCCATCACAAAAACCGCGTTCATTTTGCTGCGGTCTTCTTTATTTACTGTGGGTTTAAATACAGGTATGGTATCCAATGTATCATATAGGAGCCCGGCCTTTTGCTCATTGATTTTTTCAATAGCAGCGACGCCTCCCTGTTCCTTTAACCACCGAAGGGTGAGCATACAAACATATATGGCAAATACGGGCGGTGTGTTGAGCATTGAACCGTTTTCGATATGTTTTCTGTAGTCCATCATGGATGGCAGTTGTCGTTTTACCTTGCCGAGTATATTCCTATTTACCACTACCATATTTACCCCGGCAGCGCCAATATTTTTTTGAGCACCTGCATAAATCAAATCAAAGCGGTTAAAATCCATCACATGGCTCAATATGTCACTGCTCATATCGGCCACCAGTGGCACCCTGGTTTGCGGTAGCTCCCGCATTTGGGTACCTTCAATGGTATTGTTAGTAGTATAATGAAAATAGGAAGCATCTGTAGGTATAACAAAATCCTTTGGTATATAAGTGTAGTTTTTGTCTTTTGATGAAGCCACTACCTGCACACCGCCAAACAACCTGGCTTCCTTGATGGCTTTACTGCCCCAAACTCCACAATCGAGATAGGCGGCAGTAGCATTGTCATTCAACAAATTCATAGGCACCTGGAAGAATTGTGTGGTAGCACCTCCATGTAAAAAAAGAACTTCATGTTCTTCGTCAAGTTGCATGAGTTCTTTTACCAGGGATATCGCTTCATCCAGGACGCTCTGAAAAAGTGAAGTGCGATGACCAATTTCTAAAATAGATAAGCCGGTATCATTAAAATTAACAACAGCCTTGCTGGCTTGTTCAAACACCTGCCGGGGTAATATACTGGGCCCGGCATTAAAGTTATGTATCATTACAAACAATTGAAAATTGATAAACCCAATTATTTGGACTTAGCATTCGTTGAGGGCGACAAAGATACGTCAATTCCCGCAAGTCCTCCCTTTCCCGCCAGCAGTTTTCCAGTTTTGATTTAATTCGTCAAACTCACTTTTTTCAGCTTCTGAAAAGCTAATATTGTCATTTGGTTGCAGTTGGGGCTGCCCCGCATTCACCCAGGCAGTATACCAGAACGACGCCACAGCGAAAATTGATTGGCGCATGCGACGCTCCACCATCCCCTGTAAGCGCTGGTTGTATGCCAGCGTAAATGCTGAAGAATATTGACGAATGAAAATGCCGTTACGCTCCTCAAATGCATATTTTTGGTCGGGCGCAAAGGCCTGGGTGAGTATTTTTTCCACCTTCAACACCGTATCTGCTGCTGCGGCACTTTCTAAAATTCTTTTCCACATAAACTGGCCGGGATGGGAGAGGTATTCTGATTTGCCTACGAAATAGTCAAACTCCTTTTCTGCGAGCAATTCCGGTATCCGGCTTTCCCAAAAACCATGGATGCCCTGTTGGTTAGTTTCCTGCCCATTATAGTTGCTGTTGGCGTGCAATGGCACATGGGCGTCTGAGATATAATGTCCCAGTTCGGCGGATAATTTCAGGATTGCAGGGTAGTTTTTATCGCGGAAAGCCTTTGTAAGCCTTTGTTGCATAATATTTATCCACCAGGGTACTATACCATGAGTTGTGAGGGTATCTTCTCCGTACTGCGCAACCGCTTTGTCCCAGGAACGTGGCAATTCATTAAAAGGATAAACCCCATAATGGTTGAGATCAATAAAATGACGGGGACCTTCGGCGGTAACCATGTATCGTCTTTTATCGGGGTCAACCGCATGTTCGGTGATAAAGTCGATATTGGGTTTGTAAAACACCATCATCTCTGGCGGAAGTAAGAAAACTGCCTGATGGTTGATGGCCTTATGTGCATAAAATCCCCAGCAAAAACCATATTGGTGGGTGATCATCAGAAGGAAGATCAATAATATTTTTTGGCGCATAGTGGTTAGCGATTGTGCCGTGACAAAAGGCGTTCAGGTTCTAGTTAAAGATAAGGTGAAATAAAATATACAGATACATTTGCCGAAATGCACTTTTTCCAGACATTGGGCAGCCAACTTGTGCCTGTTGCGCCAAACACACCAGAAATAAAAATGCAAAATCAGGAGTCCGAAAGCATTGTATAGTAGCCAATTAGAGCTGAATAACCCTTTTCTCGTCAACGCGGTTTGATCCAGTCTTCGGGATCAAGGTATTTGGGGTTATTACCCACCAAAACGGTAACCACAAAAAGTACCTTCCCTATTCCATCTTCATCTTCCGATTCCGCAGCCTTACCTACCACTTGTCCAAGTTTTATCTCCTGGTCTTTGCCCACACTCACCGCAATAAGATTGTAGTAGGTGGTAAGATATTTGCCATGCCGGATGGTTACAGCAGAGGCACCCCCAATGTCATGTACCGAAAGCACTGTACCTTCGTACACCGCTTTCACGGGTGCTCCTATACTGGTTTGAATATAAACACCAATATTATCTTCATATAATCTTGTGCCTTCAATTTTGTGCCTGCCAAACTGCCCGGTTATATCGCCTTTCGATACCGGCCAAGGCAGTTTTCTACGGTTATTTTCAAAGCCTACTGAAACGGCAGTTACTTCCGGCGTATTTTCCAGTTTATTAGCGGCGCGGGAACTGGTGGCTGGGGTGGCGGCAGTAGCGGTGGATTTGGTAGTCGCTGCCAGTTTGGCCGCAGCCTCCCGCCTGGCTTTTTCTGCCTTCTCGGCTTCCATGATCTCTCTTTTAATGATAGCGGCAATGGAGTTCTTAATATCGTTCTCCAATTTTCTTTTCGCACCGAGTTGTTTATCGAGTGCTTTTTCTTTCTTCTGCAGTGCAGATACGACCGCATTCTTCTCCTCTTTTTCTTCTTCCAGCTTTTTCATTTGCTGGCTCTGAACGGTGAGTGTTTGGGTTTTTAATGCTTTGTTATCCGCAAGTGTTTGGTTTTTTTTAGCTAACAGCTCCTGCGTCCTGATAATATTGTCTACCTGTTTTCCCCTGTATTCGCGGTAAGCCTTTAAATACGTGATCCGTTTAATGGCATCATTAAAGCTCACAGCCGAAAAGATAAAATTGAGCATGTCATAGCTGCTCCTGTTCTTATAGGCGTATTCAATAGTTTTAGCATATTGGGCTTTCAGGGTATCCAGTTCGTTTCTTAGTCGGGTTATCTCACGGTTGTTGGTATAAATATCATCATCAATTAATCGCACCTGCCGGTTAATCGTGGCTATAATGGCATCTCTTTTTTTAATCAGGTTTCGTATACGCGCCAACTGCCCGAGGCTTTCCCTTTTGTTCTTTTTGATGGTGCTTTGCGACTTTCTTAGGTCCTCAATTTCCTGCTGTATTTCTTTTCGCTGGCTTTCTAATTCATCTCTACTTTGAGCCTGGGATGAGGTGATTTGTACACCGCAAATCAGGAAGAATAACATAAAAAGGAATTTCTGCATGCCGGAAAATTTATATTTACTATTGGACTATACGCAAATAACGTAGGTATATGAATGCGATTGCGCTGTATTTTGTTAAAATTATTTAGTGGTGTAGTTGCGGGGAATATTAAAAGGATAATTCAACTCTTTATTAAACTCCACTTGTTTATACTCCATATTTACATCCAGTCGTGTTTTTTCTGCAACCGCAATCTTTCTGCTGGTTGAAAAAAGCCTGCCACTGATAATCATGTAATCATTATAGGTAAAATCAGCGGTGCGGTTGCGAACAACATCCACATCATCCAGTTTGCTATGCAATATGGCGAAATCTTCTCGCCTTAATGCCAGTAAATGCTTAAAAAAATCACCCATCGTTGATAAGGAAACAGTTCCCTCCTTTTCCTTATACATAATCACCTGTGTGCTGTCCAAAAATACCGGGTTCCCTACAATGATGTTTTGCAAAGTATTAAAGTCAACCGGCAACTGCACAATTTCCCTGATATATTCCACCGAATGATATTGTATTTTTTTATCTAATTTGTCCATTATAATAACGCTGTCGGGAGTAATAAAAACCCTGAAGGCCTCAATACCCAATGCCGCGTTTATCGATATCCAGATAACACTGTCTTTACGGATGCGCACGAACGCATTGAAATCATAATTTCTCTGCTTATTGTCCCTGTACTCTACCTTTATTTTGGAAGAAAAAGTAGTAAAGTCAATGAGGTTACCTTCTATCTTCTTAAATGCTTCATGCACCAGTTTTGCTGAATCTGTTTCCGATGGATTGATAACAACAGTAACCAGCGAATCTTTTTTGCTGATCGCCGATTGTAATTTTTTCGAACTGCGGCAGCTAAAAGATATGAGAATAAAAAAAGAGAATATTGAGATCGTAAAACGCATGGTCTTTTTTTAGCAATTAATTCTTCCCCGTATGGCCAAAACCGCCTGCATTCCTGGAAGTTACGCTTATAGCTTCAACAGTTTCCCATTTGGACTGTTCTACCTGCTGAACCACCATTTGGGCGATCCTGTCGCCGGGTTGAATGGTTTGGGGTTCATTGGAAAGGTTAATGAGTATCACCTTTATTTCACCACGATAGTCGGAATCTATGGTGCCCGGGGTATTTAAACAGGTAATTCCCTGTTTAACAGCCAGCCCGCTGCGCGGACGAACCTGGATCTCATACCCTTCGGGAATTTCAACAAAAAGCCCGGTAGGAACAAGGGTACGCTCCATAGGTTGCAAAAAAAGGGGTGATGAAAGAAATGCGCGGATATCCATACCTGATGCGCCGGGGGTGGCATAAGTTGGTAACGGATTATCGGATTGGTTGATGATTTTAATACTAATTGGTGCTGACATGTCGCAAAAATAGGCTTATTGGAAGAGAATACTTTTATGTGTCATCGGAAATGTGAAAAGAGACAGGCTGGTAGAATCTCGACAGCGAATTGTTTTGTGTACCTATTTCTATATCGATAAGTATGGGGTTTTAATGGCTCACGATCCTATCGTGCTTTTTCGTAAGAATTTATTACCTCCCTGATTAGCTCATACTCATATCCCTTTTGCAGTAAGTAGTCCTGCAGTTTTCTTTTTTTGATAAATATATTTTTTTCGGCTCTTAACACTTGCCATTTTTTCTCAGCCAAACGGTCAAGCGTTTTTCTATAGTCCGCTTCGTCAATCTGTGCCAGGGCCGTTTTTATACAATAACTGCTCACCTGTTTCTCTTTTAGAGCCTGCTCTATTTTCTTTTTACCCCATTGTTTCATTCTGAACTTACCGCCAGCCAACTGGATGGCGAACCGCTCTTCGTTCAGGTAATCCTCC
>DASUFG010000406.1:0-9921 GCA_036274715.1 Agriterribacter sp. | reverse complement strand
AAAAAAACCGGCGAAACGCTTATTAGTGCGAGTATAAGAGTCGGGAATGCCGGAGCCACCAGCAATGAATACGGCTTTTATTCAATCACGCTTGAAAAGGGGTATTATGTGCTCGAAGCAAGTGCCGTTGGTATGCTTGTTTTTTCCAAAAATATCTCGCTTACTAAAGATATGGAGCTTAACATTTCGCTGGAAGAAGAACCCAAAACGCTCGACAATGTTACAATCATCGCTTCATCTAAAACGAGAAGCCTGAGTAGTCCGCAAATGGGAATTGAGCGACTAACAACAAAAGATATCAGTAAAATCCCGGTACTGTTTGGTGAAAGGGACTTGTTAAAGGTTGTGCAACTTTTACCTGGCATTAAGTCTGCTGGCGATGGTAATAGTGGCTTTTTTGTACGGGGAGGAACTGCCGATCAAAACCTTATTTTGCTGGATGAAGCTACCGTATATAATGCATCGCATTTATTAGGATTCTTTTCCACATTTAATTCGGATGCCATCAAAGATGTTACAGTATATAAAGGAGGAATGCCAGCACAATATGGCGGAAGACTGTCGTCCGTGCTGGACATCAAGATGAACGATGGAAATAACCAGGACTACAATGTGAGTGGTGGCATCGGCTTAATTTCGGCCAAGATCAATGTTGAAGGGCCTATTCAAAAAGATAAATCTTCTTTTTTAGTTACGGCCAGGCGCACTTATGCTGATATGTTCCTGAAATTGTCGAAGGACTCAAACCTGAACAAAAACACCCTGTATTTCTATGACTTGAATGCCAAACTCAATTATAATCTCAGTAGTAAGGACCGGCTGTATGTTTCGGGGTATTTTGGGAAAGATGTGTTGGCAGCAGGGGAAGACTTTGGAATAGATTGGGGAAATGCTACAGGTACTGTTCGTTGGAATCATATCTTCAGTAGCAAATTATTTTCGAATACCTCGCTCATTTTGAGCAATTACAATTATAATATTTCTATCCGAAGCGGCGCCAACGATTTTGATATTTTTTCGCAAATACGCGACTGGAACCTGAAACAGGAGTTCCACTGGTATCTTAACAACAAAAACAATATCCGGTTTGGGTTGAATACCTTATATCATACCATACGCCCGGGCGAAGTGGTTCCTTCTTCAGAATTGTCGAGCATTAACGCATCATACCTGCAAAAAAGATATTCGTGGGAAAATGGCATCTACGCTACCAACACCTGGAAAGCAACAAAAAATCTGAATATCACTTATGGGCTTCGCTTAACCGGTTTCAGTATTTTAGGGGAGGGCGATTTTTTTACACTTGATGACGCAGGAAATGTAACAGACACGCTCCATTATAACAGCGGGCAATTTGTTAAAACCTACTTAAACCCAGAGCCTCGTTTAGCAGTCGGCTATCAGCTCAATTCAACAAGTTCTGTAAAAGCATCTTATGTGCGAAATGTGCAAAACCTGCATCTTCTTTCTAATTCTACAACAGCAAGCCCAACAGATAAATGGGTAGCCAGCACTAACATTATAAATCCCGAAATAGCCGACCAGTTTGCTGTTGGTTACTATAAAAACCTTTGGAACAATGGTTACGAGCTCACCATAGAAGCTTACTACAAATCCATGCAGAACCAAATTGACTATAAAGACGGGGCAGATGTGTTCATTAATTCCGATGCCATTGAATCGCAATTGCTTTTTGGAAAGGGAAGAGCTTATGGATTGGAAATGCAGATTAAAAAGAAAGCCGGTAAACTAACGGGTTGGCTAAGCTATACCCTGTCAAAAACGGAAAAGAAAATAAATGGTATCAATAATAATGAATGGTACAACGCAAGGCAGGACAGAACTCACGACCTCGCCCTGGTAATATCTTACCAATTGAGCCAGAAATGGTCTGTTTCTGCCAATTGGGTTTATTACACCGGTAACGCTGTTACTTTCCCCGCCGGAAAATACCAGGTGGACGACCAGGTGGTATTTTATTATACAGAGCGGAATGGATACCGCATGCCCTCCTACCACAGGCTTGACCTGGGGGCTACTTGGACATTAAGGCAAAGAAAAAAGTTCTCTTCAGAACTCACATTCAGTCTTTATAACGCTTATGGAAGAGAGAATGCATACACGATTTCTTTCCAGGAAAGCAAGGACGACCCCAACACAACGGAAGCAGTACAACTTGCCTTATTCAAATACATACCTTCTGTATCTTATAATTTTAAATTTTGACCACTATGCGCCATACCACCTTTCTGAGTTTTTTAATGTTATGCACGGCATTAGTTTCTTGCGAAAAAGTGATTGACATCGAATTAAAGGATGCAGAAAAAAAATATGTAGTGGAGGCGACTCTTGCCGACGAACCCGGAACTGCAATGGTTTTGCTGTCTCAAACGAAGAATTTTAGTGATAATAACGACTTTGAAGGAATAGGTAATGCTACGGTTACCATTACGGATGACGAGGGCGTTGTTACTGCTTTAAACGAAACTTCCGCCGGGAAATACGAAAGCGGTTCCCTTACCGGGAAAACAGGGAAAAGCTATTCGTTAAAAGTGGTTATTGACGGGAATGTTTTTACGGCATCGTCAACAATACCGGAAAAAGTAAATATGGATAGCCTGTTTATCAGTGATGATGACCTCTTTGGTGAGTCGAGAAAAACAGCGAATGTACAATATACCGATCCCGCGGGGCTTGGGCAAAACTACCGTTTTATACAGTATGTGAATGGCGTAAAAGAAAAAAGTTTATTCATACGCAACGACGATTATACAGATGGGAATGAGTCGATTGTTACGTTGCGCACTTTTAGTGATGATGAGGAGGATGAAATGAAAACTGGTGACGTTATTGAGGTAGACATGCTCTGCATTGACCCGGCCATATATAAATACTGGTATAGCTTTGAATCGGGTGGCGCTTCGGGTGATAACAATTCAGCGTCTCCCGCCAACCCCGTGAGCAATATTACTGGAGGAGCTATTGGGTATTTCAGTGCGCACACAATTCAGCGCAAAATGGTAACCGCTCCTTAAACACCAACCGATAATTATCATTTACTAATGGTGGCTCAGGGCAAAACCGCTCTTATCTGCGGTTCCAAAAGTTCTGCCCATTTTTGATACATTTTACCCGAAGGATGTAATCCATCTGAAGCCAGCAGGGTTAGGTCGTCCTTTGCTGCCCTGGAGATAGGCGTAATATCGGTATAATTCACGCTGTATGCCTCCGCTACCTCCTTGTTCACCTGGTTGAACCCTTCTATCTCCGCCCGAATGCGTTCCGTATTACCTCCGGCGGCGAATGGAGTAACGCTATAATCAGGAATGGATAATACAAATACCCGGGTTCGCCTTCCCCCGGTGAGTTGTATACTTTTTTCGAGCAGGCCCACAAACCGCGAACGATAACCAGCAATATCCAGTTCACTACCCTGGTATTGGTCATTAACACCAATCAATATCGTTACAATGCCAAAAGAATCGGGAGGTTTTTGGTCGTTGATAGCGTTTTGCAACCTGGTGGTTGTCCAACCGGAAAACGCAATATAATTTAAACTGGAAATGGTTTTTCCATTTGCTTCAAGTAAAGCTTTTGTTTGAAACGGAAACCTTTCTTCCTCGCCTACAGAAGCTCCAATGGTATAAGAATCTCCCAGGGCGAGAAATGCAGTTCCGTTACTATCAGGTTCTTGTAATGCTAAAGTGGAATCTTGCTTTTGTTCCAAAGGAAGCTGCTCAGTAAGCGAGAAATTGCCCGACTTTTTACATCCAGATCCCGCCGCAGTGAGCACAGCAAAAAAATACAAAATAACCCGGCGACACATATATTGAATATACGAAGAAACGGTAGCACTGGTTGTATACCGGCAATTACTTCAACCTGAATGCTGCTCCTACCCAAACCCAGAGAATTTGAGGTCCAACTTATCACATGAGTTTAATTCAATATGTTTAATACCTATTTATCCATATTTTTTCTTACATTTCCGTTATAATTCATAAAATCAAGCGGCATATGATCAAACTTTCTGAAATTAAAAACGGCGATATCGTTAATGCCCGTTTTGACGAGGTAACTAATACTGGAGAAGTTATACAAGTAGACCGGGAGGAAAAAAAAGCCTTGGTGGCGCATGGCGACCAGGAGTTTTGGTATGATATTGATGATCTTGGTCCTGTGCCGCTTACCGTACCCATTTTGGAAAAGCTTGGCTTTGTGCGCTCATCCGACCCCGCTTTAAACAATGATGCAGTTGCCTATGTAAGGGGGCCGTTTATCGTACGATATCCTGAAAAAGAGAAAAACAATATGTTGCTTACTTACAGGGATGAACATAGGGAAATTAATAACGATATATACGTACATCAATTCCAAAACCACTACCTCGGCATGACAAATGTGCCGCTTGGATTATCTTAACAAACCAAATACATAGCCGTTTTCCGCTATCTCAAAATAGAGTCCCGCGAAAAAATTCTCTTTTTTTGTTATAATCAACATAATAATCGTATCTTTGCGCACCCAAAAACGGTATGGCAAAACAAACACTCATTAAACAGGACGGAATCATTTTGGAAGCCTTGTCCAATGCAATGTTCAAGGTGAAATTAGAAAATGGACACGAAATCCTGGCAACCATTTCGGGAAAAATGAGAATGCACTATATCCGTATTTTGCCGGGAGACAAAGTAGGCGTAGAAATGAGTCCGTACGATTTAAGCAGGGGCAGAATCATTTTCAGGTATAAGTAATATTTACACATAAAACTCATTAAAATGAGAGTAAGAGCATCTATTAAAAAGCGCAGCACCGATTGTAAGATCGTGAGGAGAAAAGGCGTATTGTTTGTAATTAACAAGAAGAACCCTCGCTTTAAGCAACGGCAAGGATAAGAAACCCACCCATTTAAAATTTTTAAATTACAATCTATATGGCTCGTATTGCCGGTGTTGATTTACCTAAGAACAAAAGAGGAGAAATAGGACTAACCTATATTTTTGGTATTGGCAGTTCTACTGCAAAGTACATTTTAGACAAAGCTGAAATCAGCTACGATAAAAAAGTACATGAGTGGAATGACGAAGACCTGAATGCTATTCGTAATATTATTACTAACGAATTTAAGGTAGAAGGACAATTGCGTTCGGAAGTTCAAATGAGCATCAAGCGCTTGCTGGATATAGCCTGCTATCGCGGGTTGCGTCATCGGAAGGGATTACCTTTGCGCGGACAACGCACACGTACCAATTCACGTACACGTAAAGGTAAGCGTAAAACAGTTGCCGGTAAGAAGAAAGCAACCAAGAAGTAATATTATAGAGTGGTTACCGGATCCGTTTACTTCACGGGGAGGAGCCTTCGCAGTTTTTTTAACTATTTAAAGATTACCTCGTATTATGGCTAAAGCACAGGGAAGCAGCGCAAAAGCAGCTGCTAAAAAAAGAGTGGTAAAAGTAGATGCATACGGCGATGCACATGTAACAGCAAGTTTTAATAACCTTATTATTAGTTTAACCAACAAAACCGGACAGGTGATCAGTTGGAGCAGCGCTGGTAAAATGGGCTTTAAAGGATCAAAAAAGAATACCCCGTACGCAGCACAAATGGCTGCCTCAGACGCTGCGAGAGTGGCTGCTGAAGCAGGTTTGAAAAGAGTGGATGTATTTGTGAAAGGTCCCGGTGCTGGTCGCGAAAGTGCAATTCGCGCTATTGCAAATAGCGGTATAGAAGTAAACATGATCAAAGATGTTACTCCTTTACCACACAATGGTTGCCGTCCACCCAAGAAAAGAAGAGTATAACAAGTGTTGGTGATTGAGCATGTAACGATTTAATCCGATAGATTAATTCATGCATTCTACCGATCTGCTTCACAAATTTTAATACCAGGTGCGCGATTGATTTTAGATTTTTACTGATCGCACGCCTTAAATAAAAAATCAATTAAATTATTATGGCACGTTACACAGGCCCAAAAACAAGAATTTCCCGCATTTTCGGCGAACCTATTCTTGGCAATGGTAAATATCTTACCAAAAACAGTTTTCCCCCAGGTCAGCATGGCAACTCCAAAAAACGTAAAGCACCGGGAGAATATGCCCTTCAGTTAAAAGAAAAACAAAAAGCAAAATACACTTACGGTTTGCTGGAGCGTCAGTTCCGGAAAACCTTCGAGGAAGCATCACGTTTAGGCGGTGTTACCGGTGAAAACCTCATTAAATTACTGGAAGCCCGTTTGGATAATACTGTATTTCGCCTGGGCGTGGCACCTTCCCGTCCTGCTGCAAGGCAGTTGGTAGCACATAAGCATATCACAGTAAATGACCAGGTGGTTAATATTCCTTCTTACCGTTTAAAAGCCGGGGATGTGATCAGCCTTAAAGATAAAAGCAGGGCTAACACCTCAGTTACCAGCCAGGTACGTGGCAAAAACCCGAAGTTTAACTGGTTGGACTGGAATGAAGCAGAATTAGCAGGCACTTATATTGCACATCCTGAAAGAGAAAGCGTTCCTGAGAACATTAAGGAACAACTTATTGTGGAATTGTATTCCAAATAATAATTCCGCCCCTCCCCGTTAGGAGGTAAAAAAGAGTTGATTCCATTATTAAATAGGTACCTGAAGTCTATTCAAAGAACAAGGTATCATAAACTTAAAATTGAAATTTAAATATGGCCATTTTAAATTTCCAGAAGCCGGATAAAATCATTCTTCAAAAAGCGAACGAATTTGAAGCATCGTTTGAATTTCGCCCGTTAGAGCCGGGGTATGGTGTTACCATTGGTAATGCGCTTCGCAGGGTGTTATTAAACTCGCTGGAAGGTTATGCGATCATTGGTATTTTCATCGAAGGTGCAGAACATGAGTTTGCTACCCTTCCCGGAGTAACTGAAGATGTTACAGAAATTATCCTTAACCTGAAACAGGTTAGGTTTAAAAAGATCCTGGATACGGACATCAGCCAGGAAAAACTCACGCTTTCCCTTAAAGGAAAAAGCGAGTTTACCGCGGCAAATATTGGAGAAGCAACCGCCTCTTTCCAGATCATGAACCCCGAGTTATTGATTTGCACACTGGATCCTTCTTCTAAACTTAATATCGAAATCACGATCGGCAAAGGACGTGGTTATGTTCCTTCTGAAGATAATAAAATAAAAGATGCGCCTTTTGGATACATTCCTACAGATGCCATCTTTACACCCATCAAAAATGTGAAATACGGAATCGAAAACTTTCGTGTGGAACAAAGAACAGACTACGAAAAGCTGTTAATGGATGTTAGGACAGATGGTACCATTCACCCCGAAGAGGCTGTAAAACAGGCTTCCCGCATACTGATACAACACCTGATGATCATTACTGACGAAAACATTACATTCGACAGTAAAGAAGATAAGAAAGAAGATGTTGTAGACGAGCAAGTGTTACAATTGCGTAAAGTGTTGAAAACACCACTGGAAGACCTGGATTTAAGCGTTCGCGCATTCAATTGTCTGAAAGCCGCTAAAATCAACAGCTTAAGTGAGCTGGTACAGTACGAGCAGGAAGACCTGATGAAATTTCGCAATTTTGGTCAGAAATCACTGGCAGAAATTGAACAGGTATTAGGCGAAAGAAGTCTCCACTTTGGAATGGATCTTGCCAAGTTGGGATTGGATAAAGACGAGTTCTAAGAAGACGCAAAAGGATTGGTTGTAGAATATCCATAGTTCTTATAATAAAAACAAACATCATTTCCGTTAGGTAACTAACAGAGAGACGGGTTGTAATTCCTTGACACGGTATAACCCGGTATTCATCACAATGATTTGAAGAATACAGACAGGCCGGTTCCGGCTTGATTTGAAATCTCAAATCTCAAATTAAAAAGTCATGCGTCACGGAGACAAAATCAACAATCTCAGCAGAACGGCATCGCACAGAAAGGCGCTGTTGAGCAATTTAGCTAATGCCTTAGTAACCAATAAGCGTATCGTAACCACACTGGCCAAAGCAAAAGCGCTTCGAACTTATATTGAGCCGCTTATTACCAAAACCAAGAAAAACGATACCAAGGAGCAGATCATGCATAATCACCGCCTGGTGTACAGTCATTTGCAGAGCAAAGAAACAGTTAAAGAATTATTTACGGTTATCGCACCCAAGGTTGCCGGCAGACCCGGTGGATATACACGTATTATTAAATTAGGAAAAAGGCTTGGTGATAACGCAGAAACTGCAATGATTGAATTCGTTGATTTCAACGAAGTATATACCAAGGGCACAGAAAAAACAGCAGCTACTACAAAAAGAACCCGTAGAGCAGGTGGCAGCAAAAAGAAGGTTGAAGAAAAAAAGGAAGAAGTTGCTGAGAAAACAGCACCTGAAGTAGAGGATAAATCTGAAGATATGGCGGAAACTGGCACGGAAAAAACAGCAGAATAACTATTTAATGTAACATAGTTTTCTAAAAGCAGGATTCTTCATTGATCCTGCTTTTTTTGTACCTGCACATGGTTGTGTAGAAATATTTAGGCTAAAAAGGCAGTAATTTATTTTATTTGCAAAAAAATTTAATACGGAATGTCTGAACCGCTCACAATACCCGCAGCACTTTTACTGGAAGACGGAAATATTTTTCATGGCAAAGCCTTTGGCAAAATTGGAACAGCCACGGGAGAAATTTGCTTCAACACTGGCATGACAGGATACCAGGAGGTATTTACGGATCCCAGTTATTTTGGGCAGACAGTGATTATGAATGCAGCGCATATCGGTAATTATGGCGTTAAGGCGGCCGATGTAGAAAGCAATTCTGTAAAAATAAAGGGACTGATCGCCCGCAATTTAGAAGAACGATACAGCCGTTTCCAGGCCGACAAATCGCTTCAGCAATATCTAGAGGATCAGCAGGTAGTAGCCATACATGGTCTTGATACACGGGCGCTCGTAGCTCATATACGCACCTGTGGTGCAATGAACTGCATTATTTCTTCCGAAACCACAGATGTAAATGCGCTAAAAGAAAAGCTTGACCAGGTTCCGTCCATGAAAGGACTGGAACTGGCATCGGCTGTTTCTACGAAAGAAGTTTACGAAATGGGTAACCCGGAGTCGGACGTTCGGATAGCAGTGTACGATTTTGGCGTGAAGAAAAATATCCTGAATTGCCTTGTGGAGCGGGGAGCGTATATAAGAGTATATCCCGCTAAAACATCTTTGGAGCAAATAGAAGATTTCAACCCGAATGGTTATTTCATTTCTAACGGACCGGGCGACCCGGCGCCAATGGATTATGCGGTGGAGAACGTTAAGAAAATCATGCAAAAGGGAAAGCCCTTGTTTGGTATTTGCCTTGGGCACCAGTTGCTGGCGCTGGCCAATGACATCCCAACGTTTAAAATGCACCATGGTCACCGGGGCTTAAACCACCCTGTAAAAAATATTATTACCGGACGAAGCGAGATCACCACCCAAAATCATGGCTTTGGAATTGACCCAGAAGCTGTAAAACAGTCGGCTTCCGTTGAAATCACACATGTTAACCTTAACGACGATTCCATTGAAGGGATCCGGATCAAGGATAAACCTGCTTTCTCAGTACAATACCATCCTGAATCAACACCCGGCCCACACGATAGCCGTTATTTATTTGATGAATTTATTGCAATGATGAAGTAATCATAAAGATGCATTTTTTCGCAACCGGTTAGTGAATCAAATGCAATTCTTATAAAGTATATTTACCTGCTCTCATGTTACGCAGCGTTCACTTAAAGAAACAGGCATATGAAAATAGCCATCATTAATGGTCCCAATTTGAACCTGCTGGGTAAGCGGGAAACCGATATCTATGGTAATATGCCCTTTGAATCCTACTTTAACGAATTGCAAAAAAAATATCCCGCTGTAAATCTTCACTACTATCAAAGTAATGT
>DASUFG010000405.1:0-3335 GCA_036274715.1 Agriterribacter sp. | reverse complement strand
TCGCCTTCCGGATAGGCATCCATTATTTTACGAAAACGTTGATGGCGACCTACGTGAGCAACAATGGTCCCGCTATCTTCTGTAAAATCGCCCCAAACCAGGGCGATATACCGGCGTTGAACAGTATGTTGGGCAAACTGTTTAGCCAGGCGTAATGAAGCATATTCATTTTTTGCCAAAACCAGCAAGCCAGTGGTGTTTTTATCTATGCGGTGAACCAATCCAAAACGGGGGAGCTCAGATTCCGACAACTCAGGATTTTGTTGCTTTAGATGCCAGGATATGCCATTTACCAGGGTGCCGGTATAATTTCCGCATCCGGGGTGTACTACCATACCTGCAGGCTTGTTGAGTATGATAATGTCATCATCTTCATACCTGATATCAAGCGGGAGTTCCTCCGGGATGATTTCTGTTGATTCGGGAGACGTATCGGAATATACCAGGATATTATCTGCCGGTTTTATTTTGTAGTTGGATTTTACAGGCTGGTCGTTTACCAGTACAAAACCTTTTTCGATAGCCTGCTGCAGCTTGTTTCGTGTACCGCCTTCAATACGGGCAATGAGGAATTTATCGATGCGAATGGGCTCCTGTCCTTTATCGACGACAATGGACATGCGTTCATACCGCGACTCGGAATCATCATCCTCCGTCTCCTCTTCCCAGTCCAATTCTTCTTTGATCATTGCGGTTTTCGTTTTGCGCAAAGATAACGGTTGCCGGGAATAACAAATCGGATATAGGTTGCACACTCCCGCAGTATTTATTGCTTTCGCATCAACTCGAGGAACTTCCGGTCTAATTGATATCCGTGCCAATCTTCATACTCCACATCGGTTCTTCCCGAATTGAGCACGCCAAAATCTCCAACAAAGTTCCATACGGCAAAACCAATACCTGCCGTTTTAAGAACATCAAGTACATCAGTAAACCAGGCCATAAATACAGCATGGGGTGTTTTATTCCAGCAGCCACATTCACCGCAATGCACGCCTACGCCCTGCTCCATTAACTCTATCCATGGCTTATAATAGGTTTCTAAACTGCTTTTATTGTAGTATTGGTTTCCCATTTGTCCCGGCCATTTAGGATCGGGCAGGTTATTGACGTCTTTATTGGCCCATGGGGCTTTGTAATGCGAAATGGCGCCCGGGTAGTATCCCCTGCAGCTTTGTCCAATATTAAGGTCCTTAATTTCGGGGATAGGGCTATTACCAACATTGTTGCCATCTGCAATTACAAGATGCCCGGGATTTTCTTTACGGATGGCTTCAGCAGCGCCCTGCGCCACTTTCCGGTATACATCTCCCGTTACGGGCCCCGACCTCGAATGCTGGTCATTCATGTCTTCCCGCATACTGGGTTCATTAACCAGGTCAAAACTTATTTTACGAGAGGAAACATTTTTGTATTTTTTCGCCCACATATTCCAGTGAAAATAGAAAGCATCCTGCGCTGCTTTATCTTTCCATAAGTTATAAGGCTCGTGAAAGCCGGCGTTAATGCAATAGCCCGGAGCCCGGTGGAGGTTAAGGCTAACATGCATGTTGTATTGTTGGGCCATGTTTACCAACTTATCTATTCGGTCTACCGCTTCGGTGTTTATTTTATATACGTCGTCAGGACCGATGTCTTTAGAACGATCTATATTAAGATAGTGGGGATAAGCAATGGGCAAACGCACAAAATCAAATCCCCAGTCGCGCATCCATTTAAAATACTCTTCGGTAGTAGGGTTCCGGGAAAGCGCTGGATTTGGCGAAAAGAAATTGAGCAGGTTAAAACCTTTCCAGCGCGGCAGTTTGTTAGGTACTGGTGATTTTGCTGCTGAAGCCAGCGACCTGATTTCTCCCAGACTGAGGGCTGCGGTAGCCAATCCTGCATTTTTAATAAAATTTTTACGATTCATGTTGTAAGAAAAATAATGTGGATAATGGTTGCCAAATAACGCTTCTAAAGATAAGTATTGTAACGGTTTTGGGGAGTTAGAAAGGGAAGGAGCGACACGATTATTCTAAATGAAATAACTTTGCACCATGCAGGATTTTTTTTTTCGTGACCTGGGCGCTGTTGCCTATAAGGAAGCATGGGATTACCAGGAGGAATTGCTGAAGGAAAATGTGCAGGCAAAGACAGCTGCAAAAGCCTATGCACAATTAGCGGCAGTTGGCGATTTGCCAATGCATGGTGAACAACCGGCTATTACACATCATCATCTCCTCTTGTGCGAACACCCACCTGTGTATACGTTAGGCAAAAGTGGTCATACTGAGAATGTCCTGATCAATGAAGCGGAACGCCAAAAAAAAGGCATCGAATATTATCAAACCAACAGGGGGGGAGATATTACTTTTCATGGTCCAGGACAAATTGTGGGTTATCCCATCATTGACCTTGAAAAATATTATACCGATATTGGAAAATACCTCCGTACCCTGGAGGAGGTGATTATCCTCACCTTGCTGCATTATGGCATTAAAGGGGAACGTTCGACCGGTGAGACCGGGGTTTGGATACAACCTGCTGAAAAGGGAAAGGAGAGAAAGATATGCGCGATGGGGGTGCGCTGCAGCCGGTGGGTAACCATGCATGGGTTTGCTTTAAACGTAAATACCGACCTCCAATATTTCAATTATATAGTACCCTGTGGCATAGCCAACAAGCAGGTAACTTCAATGGAAAAGGAACTGGGATACACCCCTGCCATGGATGAGGTTAAAACAATTTTAAAAAAATCTTTTGAAAAGATATTTGATTGCAGGCTTATTAACAAAGGCTGATGATTTATGGAACTCTTACCTTGTTTTTTTCTTTTAATATACCATCTTCAAATAATTCAAACCGGAACCAGCCTGCATGCAGGAAATTGGATTTGTCAAGCACAAAAATATGCTCCTTGATGTCGTTGATCTCGAACATCGCGTCTCCGGATTGTTCGTAAAATTTAATTTTGAAATTACCATGCCTTCCGGAAGGTAAAACAATGGTGATATTGCCGTCGGAATTGGTAAATACGAATCCGGATGGTGTGTAGGTTTCTGGTCTTACCACATTAGCCGTGTCTTTTATAAACCCATCACTTTTTTTCTTATTGGAAATACGCGTAGTTTCCATTTGGTATTCCTTAGCAGTTGGCTCAGTAACAATCACCGCATTCACTTCGGATTGAATTTTTTTCTCTGGTGCTTTTGTTTCTGCGACCGCCACCACATTATTTTTATTCTCCTCCCTTGCAGGGGCTGCGGCCGGGGGCGCGGGGGGAACTGTTTTAATGTTTTGAGCTTTTGCCACTGGTTGCGTATACATTTTTGCTTTTTGAGATTTACTGAATG
>DASUFG010000404.1:0-4924 GCA_036274715.1 Agriterribacter sp. | reverse complement strand
AGCCTCATAATCCGCTGGCCGACTTCAACGTAAACATTTAGATTGTTAAGATGTCATTTCCCACGGGCTAATATTGCATTCAGAATTTCTTCAGTATTGTTAGAGTAACTTTGTTGTGCCCGTTTAAATAGCATAAACATGATAAATACTAAAAAAATCGCAGTCCTGTCGGTTGCTGCATTGTTATGCATACAGACTTATGCGCAAAAGCTACAAGAAAAAGATGTTCCCGTAGCCGTAAAAAGCTCGCTTCAAAAGCAATATCCTATCGCCAAACAGGTGAAATGGGAAAAGGAAGGCCCAAATTTTGAAGCGGAATTTAAACTTGACAAAGTTGAATATTCCGTGGTATATGATGAATTGGGTAATACCACGGAAACTGAAGTTCAAATTGAAACAGGGCAGCTTCCATCCGGCATTTTGGACTATATTAAAACAAACCATGCCAATCATAAAATAAAAGAGTCCGCAAAAATTACAGATGCACAAGGTACTTTTAGCTATGAAGTGGAGTTAAAGGAAATGGAGCTATTATTTAATAGCAACGGAGGATACCTGGGAACGACAAAAAAGGATTAATCGGCTTAACCATACCAAACAAAAGAAACTCCTTTCGGCAAACCATGCGAACAGGCTTAGCCGCTGTTCAGGTAGCTAATTTAAAAATAAAAATATAAAATTTAACTGCCCGCCATAACCCTGCCTCAATATTCTATTGAGATTTCTCCACCTGTTTGCAACAATTCCCGATTTCGCTGCATTCTCCAATTTCCCACCCCTTTGTCATCTCTTCAAAGCGACTTATATTTATTGCATGAAAACGATTCTTCCGGCACTTGCCCTTCTTGTTTTTACAGTATCAATGCAGGCGCAAACAAACGACTTGCCAGCCAAAGTATATCATGTAGATCAACTGCCTGTTCAACAGGATTCGAGCCGGGAGCGGATACAAATCATGGACGGCCATACACCTTATCTTTCTAACCTGGAAGTGCATATAACCTTACTGGAACCCGGCAAATCGGCACATCCACCTCATACCCATACCAACACAGAGGAACTGATTATTGTTCGGAATGGTAAACTTAAAGTAACCATCGCCGGAAAAACCAAAATACTTGGCCCGGGTGGATTGGCAATGTCAATGCCCGGCGATGAACATGGTGCAGTAAACGTAGGCGATGCAAAAGCCAGCTATTACCTGCTGAAGTATACCAAAGACTCCACCCCCAACCTGGGAAGGGCTAACCAATACGGCGGTTCTATTTTGGTTGACTGGAGCGAAGCGCCTCCCAAAAAAACCGACCGGGGAGAACGCCGTGAGCAATTCAATCATGCCACTTCCCTCTTTGAAAAATTTGATATGCATTCCACTGCGCTTAACAAAGGCGAAGTGAGTCATTTACCGCACACGCACCTCCAGGAAGAAATCATTATCGTGAGAAAAGGAACGGTAAAAATGCAGATTGGCGACCAGTTTTATGATGCCACTGTGGGCGATTTGATATTTCTTCCCTCGATGGTTCCGCATGCTCTTACGAATACAACAGATGGACAGTGTGAATATTTTGCATTTCAGTGGAATTAAACAAAGGGCTGCCAATCTTCGGAAATATTGGCAACCCAGCACTATGCATACATTATAATTTCACAGGTTGCCCGGTGTCGGCCGATTTTAATATTGCTTCCACAATCCGGATATCGCGCAAACCCTCTTCGCCAGGAACGAGCATGGGTTTCCCGCCCATGATGGATAAGGCATCGTCATCCATCTGGTTGGCCTGCTGCCAGGGCACATTGTACGGGGTATTAATTTCACCCAATGGGCTGCTACCCTTTACGCCGGCATAGGCCGAATAAGGTTCCATTTTGATTTCTCCTTTTTCGCACTGTATATTCATGAAGTTAACATTCTCTCCAAAGCTGGTTTTAATATTGGCCATTACCCCACCCGGAAATTCAAGAGTCGCTACCGCGGTTTCTGCCAGTCCATCTTTGTAAATCTCCGGACGTGTTGTAGAAGTTACTGCTGATACCACGGATAAAGGTTCCATTGCCGTTCCCAGCCGCGCACCCTGAATGGCATACACACCCATGTCGAGCATTACCCCGCCACCCATTTCTCTTTTCTGTTTCCAGTGATCTGTTCTGCCTTCAAAATACCCGGCAGCGTCCTGCAGTCCTTTCACTTTTCCCAACAATTGCTGTTTCACGATTCGCTGGTATTCCTTGGTATTAGGCTCATGCTGGAGGCGGTAACCGATTGCCAGCGACTGCTTATTTTTAGTGCAGGCGGCGATCATTCTTGCACATGCCGCTTCGGTCATGGCCATGGGTTTTTCGCACCATACATGCTTGCCGGCGGCAGCAGCCCGCACCACATATTCTTCGTGCATGGATGGGGGCAGCACTACATAAATTACATCTATATCGGGGTTGTTGGCAACCTGGTCGAATGTTTGATAATTGTAGATGTTTTTATCAGGGATATTGTACTTCTTCTTCCAGGTTTCGGCTTTGGAAGGTGTGCCGGTAACGATACCTGCCAGGTAACAATGCCTGGTTTGCTGCAATGCAGGCGCCAGCAAATCGGTGCTGTAATAGCCCAGTCCAACCAGCGCAACACCCAGCCTGTCCTTTTTACTGCGGGTGCAGGCTAATAAGAAATTGGGAGAGAAGACTATAGCGGCGCCACCTAATGCCAGGGATTTTATCACTGACCGGCGTGATGTTACACTCATAACCGAAAGATTTATTGATTAAAAAAATATGTACTGCTTTTACAGAAGCCGTAACTTCTTTTCCACTGTAATATAAAAAAAATGAAAATACTTCGTGAATCTTTGTGTATTTGTGCCCCTGTGGTTCAAATGGCTGAACTGCAATACCTGGAATGTATGTGAAACAAAATAAAAGTCCTTGTGAATCCCTGGGGTTGCGCCTCTTCAGAAGTTATCGGAACCGGTTGTGGTTCAAAGCCAGGTTTAACGGGCGTGTTTCAAATTTTCGCTCCTTGATTCTTTATTTCGGTTGGTGACTACATCATACCGTTGGTCGAAGCTCTTGGGAAAAGCCGAAGGCTTTAGACATGAATAGCCCTGAGTACAACTCAGGGTAAAAAGCAGATGAACGATACAACCCGCGGCGGCGGGTTGTTTTGAGTAATTTATAGCAGATATTTTTCGTTAAATTCAACACCATTTTCTGTAAGCAGCCTTCTGAACTCATCATAGAATGTTTCTTTTTTATGATGTTCCTTTTGGTTTTTGATATAATTGATAATGATATCTTTTTCTTTTATCGAATAAGTAAATGCGCCATAGCTATCCTGCCATCCTTCAAAATCCGGAAATAAACCACTACTTTTCATCCAGCCATTACTGGCTATTTTTATGTCTTTAATATAATCAGCAAGTGATGTTGAAGGGTGAAGATCTGAAAAAATATGGATGTGATCTTCAACCCCATTAATGCGGTAAAGTTTACATTTCTTATTCTTTATAATCCCCCAAATGTATTTGTAAAGCAGTTCGCAATTTTGTTCCGGAATTGACATTTTGCGATGCTTTGTGCCAAAAACGATCTGGTAAAATATCTGGCGGTAGCTCATACGTGTTTAATTCATTGGTTATATCAGTCCGTAATATGAAACTGCGATTTAAATTAACTATTGAACATTCAACCCGCAAGCGGGTTGTTCCGGCCCGCATCTGTTACCCCCCGCGTTGCGAGGGGCTATTCACATTCCAGTCCTTCGGACTAAAATAAATAAATGCCCCAGCACATCAAAATACTAATTAGCCTGAAAGAAGACAATATTCGAAATTTAATTTTCCGGGGTGAGACACCGACCGGTAGCGGACTCTATAGGCGGGTGCCTGCCTGTCCGTTAGGCAGGTCCCTACCCGCCTGCGAAAATTTGAAATGCACCCGGTTTAACCCACAATGCCTAATATTGCCTTTATTTGTTTATGCTCGATAACTTTCTTCTCTTCCTGCTTTTTGGTGCAGCCCTGATGTTGATTTTGCTGCTTATTTCAAGAATAGCGAACAAGCCCAGGCCGGCGGCGGAACTGCCTGAAACTTACCGACTGGTGCTTCAAAACAATGTTGCCTTTTACAATACCCTTAAAGAAGATGATGCCAAAAGTTTTGAACAAAGAGTACAACATTTTTTGTCAACGGTACGCATTACCGGCGTGAGAACAAATGTAGATGACCTTGACCGTGTTTTGATCGGCGCCAGCGCGATCATTCCTATTTTCGGCTTTGCAGACTGGGAATATATTAACCTGGATGAGGTATTGTTATATCCCGAAACCTTTAGTGAAGCTTTTGAGCAAACAGGTAACCAACGTTCTGTACTGGGCATGGTGGGCGATGGACCGATGCACCGCACCATGATACTTTCCAAATTTGCATTAAGAGAAGGCTTCAGTAATAAAACGGGTAAAGACAATACTGCCATACACGAATTTGTGCATCTTATCGATAAAACGGATGGCGCTGTAGATGGTGTACCAGAAGTGTTGCTGCAGCACCGCTATGTATTGCCGTGGATTAACCTGATGCACCGGGAAATCAAAGAGATCGTGAGCAATGAGTCCGATATTAATCCTTACGGCGCTACCAGCCAGCCTGAATTTTTCGCGGTAGCATCAGAATATTTTTTTGAACGTCCCGGACTCCTGGAAAAAAAACATCCCGAACTGTACCGCATGCTGGAGAAAATATTCCACCAGGGAAAAGACATTCCATTTGAAAGACATGATAAAATGGTCGACCCGGGGTGATATCAGCTCCCCTCTCAGGCTATCGCCTGAATATAGAAAAGCAAGTAGCCAATACGAATAAAATGTCGCATCGATTGAAAAATGACGGCGGCTCTTCCGCAAACATATTATATCATCTCCTAACCAGCGTA
>DASUFG010000403.1:0-3975 GCA_036274715.1 Agriterribacter sp. | reverse complement strand
CCGAAAAGTCAAGTTCAAGGGCTTTCGAAAAGTAATTAGTGGACTCAACCGCGATATAACTATGCGGTAGCTCCTTTTTTTAGAATAACCCCATCCAGCCATTTTAATTTTCTTTTACGATAGATGGGCTCGTATTCAAATTCAAAAAAGGTTTCTATGTACTTGGGACTTACGTATAAAAAATAAATATCCCGCGGATGCTGTTCCATTGATTTTTCTACTTTTTCCAGGAAGCGGAAAATTGTTTCATCGTTAAAAGGATTGAACATAAAGAAAACGGACTCGTAGGGTTGAATGTCATATTCCACTACGTTTTTACAGGTGACGGTATACTTCGTTTGTGGGAATTGGCTGATCACCTGTTGCATGTTCTCTTGTGCACTTTTACATACTTCTTTCGCAAAATCAACGCCATTAATTTGGGTAAACCCGTAATGGGTGGCTACCACCATCGCTCTTCCCTTTCCACAGCCGAGGTCGGTGAACGATAGCGGTGTTGTAATCTCGCATAGCCGTTTCAGTAATGATTCCAGTATAAAATAATTTACCGCTTCATACCTCGAAGACTGCTTGATATCTCCATTAACAACAGTAAGGTCCGGCAATTCTATCGGGGACGAAGTATCAATCTGATATTTGTTTTCGCCCTTTATTTCATTGGATAATATAAACAGAGCCAGCACCGGGTTCCAATTACTGGCGAAATACAAGAACAACTTGATATGGTTAAGCCATTTCTTCACTTTCAGCCAATCTGAGATCGAGGAGTTTTAACTGTAAATTTTTTTCACCGTTCCATTCATTTTCATCTATGGTGAAAACAATATCAACCAGTTTTTTTGATTGGAGCAAGCTGATGTGTTGCGCCATATTAAATCCTATTCCGCTTATGATGGCATCGCCTTGCTTTACGGAAAATTTAAGATGCTGTTCTTTCACTACTTTGGAGTAGCCCATGTCCTTCACGTTCCTGCTTATAAACAGCGGTCGCAGGTTTTCGGGGCCAAAGGGCTCCATCTGGCAGATTATTTTATATAAGACCGGTTTGATATCAGCAATTTCAATGTCGGCGTCAATAGTGAGCACCGGGACCAGTTGCCCGGGTTTTAATTGAGCGGTAACCACCTCCTCAAACTTACTGCAGAAGGCCGGTACCTGGTCGGGAAGCATGGTCATGCCGGCTGCCGCAAAATGGCCACCATAACCCAACAGATGATTCCGGCAGGCATGGATGGCTTCGTATAAATTAAAGCCAGGCACACTCCTGGCGCTGCCTGCCACTATTTCACCGCTTTGTGTTAATACCACTGTTGGACGGAAATATTTTTCAATTAACCTCGATGCCACAATGCCCACAACGCCTTTATGCCAGTGCGGTTTATACACTACCGTGGTTTTTCTCTGAACCAGTGTTTCATCGCTTTCTATAATATGTAATGCCTCTTCTGTAATGCTGCTGTCGGCTTCTTTTCTTTCATCATTGTCGGAATGAAGCATCCCGGCAAATTCGATCGCTTTTGCGTAATTTTCTTCAATGAACAGTTGAACGGCTTTCCGGGCATCATCCATGCGTCCGGCGGCATTAATGCGCGGGGCGATCACAAAAACCAGGTTATTAATGTGGATTACAGATTTATGAAGCCCGCTTAATTCAATCAGGGCTTTTATGCCGGGCGAAGGGTTTTCATTTACCTGCTTTATGCCATGAAAGGCCAGAATCCTGTTTTCCCCGGTCATCGGCACAATATCTGCAGCGATAGCAGTTGCCACCAGGTCGAGATAATTAAAGTATTCTTTCTCCTCGACGTCAAAATGCGGGGCTAATGCACAGATCAGTTTAAATCCAACCCCACAACCACAGAGTTCTTTATAAGGATAGGTACAATCTTTTTGCTTGGGGTTTAATATAGCCACTGCAGGAGGGAGTTCCTCATCAGGCAAATGATGGTCACAAATAATAAAGTCGATACCAAGCGAACGGGCATAGCGAACCAGTTCTACAGATTTTATCCCGCAATCCAAAGCAATGATCAGGCTAATATTATTTTCTGCAGCAAAGTCAATGCCCTGGCGGGAAACCCCGTATCCCTCGCGGTAGCGGTGTGGAATATAAAATTGAATGTTTTCGGCGGTGTATATTTTTCGCAGGAACCTGAACATACAGGATACCGCAGTAGTGCCATCTACATCGTAATCGCCAAAAACCAGGATTTTTTCTTTTTTATCGAAAGCAGAAAGGATGCGATTAACCGCCTTGTCCATATCCTTCATTAGCATGGGATCGTGCAATTCCTGTAACTCAGGCCTGAAATAGTTCTTGGCCTGTTCGTACGATTCAACTCCTCTTTGTGCAAGTATTTTACAAAGCACCGGATGTATTTTCAGCGCTACTGATAGTTGTTCAGCCTCCTTTTGCGGAGTTTCGAGTATATGCCACTTTTTCTCCATTGGTGTATTTCTAGTGTCTCCTTGCGGTGGTGTAATTTACCAATTCTTCCAATGCGTCGCGCATTTCCGATGCGGGAAATTCATGCAATATGGCAAGTGCTTTATCCCTGTACTCCATCATCCTTTGCGTTCCGTATTCTATTCCCCCGCTTTGTTTAACATGTTCAATTACATAGTTCACCTTTTCTTTTTGGCGGTTTTGGTTCTTGATGATGTATACCAGTTCCCGGCGCTTTGCAGCATCGGCATGGTTCAACGTATATATTAAAGGAAGTGTGAGTTTTTTCTCTTTAATGTCATTACCCGTGGGTTTACCGATAGTATCGGATCCGTAGTCAAAGAGGTCGTCTTTTATTTGGAAAGCAATGCCCGTATATTCACCAAATCGCCTGAGCTTTTCCGTAATCTCTTCATTTTGCGAAGCCGACCACCCCCCGGCGGCACAGGCCGAGGCCAGCAATGAAGCTGTTTTTGTTTTAATAATTTCAAAATAAATATCTTCATTGAGGTTGAGTCCACGTGCTTTTTCAATTTGTAAAAGCTCACCCTCACTCATCTGCCGCACGGCGTCGGAAAGAATGTGCAATATCCGGTAATCTCCGCCATCCAACGACAAAAGAAGCCCTTTGCTCAGTAAATAGTCGCCAACCAGAACCGAGACTTTGGTTTTCCATAAAGCATAGGTAGAAAAAAAACCCCTCCTTTCATAGGATTCGTCTACCACATCATCGTGCACCAGGGTGGCGGTATGCAGCAATTCCACGAGCGATGCCGCTCGGTACGTAGAATCGTTGATCTGGCCTGCCAGCTTTGCAGACAATAAAACGAACATGGGTCTTAATTGCTTACCTTTTCGTTTTACGATATACTGCATGATCCTGTCGAGTAGGGGAACATTACTTTTAGAGGAAGCCTTAAATTTGGATTCGAAGATCGACAACTCATTCGATATGATTTTGCGGGCTATATTCATTTTAATAAAAAGGCATAAATGTTGCAACAATTTGGTTGAAATAGTTGCCTCATGTAAAACACTGCAAGTTAACAGTGTAATTTATTATTTCTAAAAAATTTGGTAATTACAGGTCAATCGATACTTTTGCATATAACTTTTTTGTAAGATAACCGTATTCACTCACTAATATTTTTGACGTTATGGCAACCAAAAGGATTTCCTTGCTGTTCAGCATTTTTATATTGCTAACTACTTGTTTGTTTGCCCAGGAAACCACTGGTAGTTATGATTGGAGAGATTCTTCTCTGATTCCTTCTAAACGGTTAGGACAACACAATGAGTTTTTAAATAACCAATATAACTTTCCGGCAAAACCAAGGAATCAATGGGAGCTTGGTGTTAAAGTAGGTACATTCAGTATCTTCGGTGATGTGCCCGCACAATTTCCAACTGCCGGTTTTGGGGTACATGTAAGAAAGTCCTTGGGATATGTTTTCTCCCTGAGAGCTGAATACTTATATGGTATGGCAAGCGGCGTGAATTGGAAGGCCAGAACTGCCGGTTTTGCCGAT
>DASUFG010000402.1:0-9794 GCA_036274715.1 Agriterribacter sp. | reverse complement strand
GGATGGTGATCGCGTTTTTCGCATCCTGGTAAATTTCAACCAGAACGGTAAAGAAGAAACGGATGATAGCTGGCCCGCACCGATGGCCGCAGCATTAGTCAGTGATTTTCCCGAAGTAGAAAAATCGGGCAGGTTCATGGGATCACCGCTATTTGATTTGGCAGGCAGTAACCAGGTGCGGCGATCGGATGTTCAGCAAAATACCTACGAGGAGGGTTTTGCCTTTGCCGATCAATCGATGCTGGATATTTTAAAAATGCCAATGATATATGGCAAAAGAGAACAGGCGCTTTCGGAACCAAACACGGTAGTGATTTCAAAAAGCAAAGCTGAAAAATATTTCCCGGGGCAAAACCCGGTTGGCAAGACGCTGGTATTTAACAATGACACAAAAAACACCTACACGATCGGTGGCGTGATGGTAGACTTTCCGGTGACGTCGTATCTGAAGTATGACTTTTTGCTCACCATGACGGGTCACCAATTGTGGGATGATGAACAAACAAATTGGGGGGCAAGCAATTACCCTACGTATGTGTTGCTTAAGAAAGGAGTTGACACAAAAAAGTTTGAAAAAAAACTGGAACTCATCAAAACAAAATATTACCTACCGCTTATGAGGCAGGCAGGTTTGAAGGAACTGGAAGAGATGATTAAAAAGGCTAAACTCTTCATGCAACCTATTGGTGACGTTTACCTGCATTCGGCAGATGTAAATGATCATATCCAAAAAGGAGATATCAGGTATGTTTGGCTGTTCGGGGCTATCGCTATTTTTATTCTTCTTATAGCTTCTGTTAACTTTATAAATCTTGCCACCGCAAAGTCAGCGAACCGTGCAAAGGAAGTTGGGCTGCGCAAGGTGGTAGGCTCGCTCAGGAACAGCCTGGTAGCCCAGTTTCTTACAGAGTCTTTATTATACAGTTTAATATCTTTCTCACTCGGCTTGTTACTGGCAGTGCTCTTTCTTCCGGCATTTGAATCCTTTTCAGCAACAACCATTTCAGTACCCTGGCGGGAGTGGTGGTTCCTTCCATCCATTGTTGGCGCTGTTGCTGTGGTTGGTATTTTAGCGGGATTATATCCCTCATTTTACCTGTCGTCATTCCGGCCGATAGAAGTGCTGAAAGGCCATGTGAGCCGCGGCAGCAAAAATTCTTATCTCCGTAACGGTCTCGTCGTATTCCAGTTTGCAACCTCCATCATCCTCATCATCGGCACCATCGTTATTTACAATCAAACCCATTTAATCTTGAATCGCAAAGTAGGTTTTGATAAGGACCAGGTGCTATTGATACAGGGATCCAATACACTGGGTGAAAAACAGGAGACTTTTAAAAATGAACTGTTGCGATCATCCGAAGTAAAAAAGGTAACCATTGGAGATTATTACCCCATTGCCAACACCAAACGCGACGGTAATACTTTCTATCGCGAAGGAAAGAAAACAGAAGGAGTGAATGTTCCGGCACAGAAGTGGCAGGTGGATATCGATTACATAAAAACGATGGGCATGCATTTGCTGGAAGGAAGGGACTTTTCGAAGGAGTTGGCTTCTGATTCGCAGGCAACCATCATCAATAAAGCAATGCAGGCCAGGCTGGGATTGCAAAATCCCATTGGCGAAAAAATTGAGAATGGCTGGCAAAAGTTTACCGTCATCGGGGTGATGGAAGATTTCAATTATGAAACGATGCGCGAAAAAGTGCAGCCGCTTTGTCTTGTGCTGGGAAAATATAATTCTTCCATGGTTGCCGTAAAAGTTGGCGGCAGCGATGTGAAAGCTGCATTGGGATACGTTTCAACCTTATGGAAACAGTATTCTCCCAATCAGCCATTCCGCTATACTTTTTTAGATGAAAGCTTTGCCAGGATGTACGACGATGTGCAGCGTTCCGGGAACATCTTCACGGCCTTTGCTATCCTTGCAATCATTATTGCCTGCCTGGGTTTGTTTGCTTTATCGGCATATATGGCGGAGCAGCGCAGTAAAGAGATCGGCATCCGCAAAGTGTTGGGTGCAAGCGTAGCCGGCATCACCACCATGTTGTCAAAAGATTTCGTAAAGCTTGTGTTGCTATCACTTTTGATAGCAACACCGATCGCATGGTGGATGATGACGAAATGGCTGGAAGATTTTGCTTACCGGGTAAACGTAAGCTGGTGGATTATTGCGGTTGCAGGTATTGCTGCGATTACCATTGCATTAATAACCGTAAGCTTTCAATCAATCAAAGCAGCCATCGCGAACCCGATAAAAAGTTTGAGAACGGAATAGGTGTCAGACACTTCCAAAGTGTCAGACACCTTAAGCTTAAGGCAGCGATGCCTAACCCGGTCGCAGCATTCCGAACGGAGTGATTTGAGATTTGAGATTTGAAAACCTGGCTGCCGGCGGGCAGGTTTAATATTTGAAATGCTGAGTACCGTATGTTAACGACCAATTTCACCTGGTACCCTATACCTGATACCTGACACCTGATACCTGACACCTAAAACAACAAACAATAAAATTCTTATATGCTTAAACACTATTTCAAAACCTCCTGGCGCAACCTTCGTAAGAACAAGTTGTTCTCTTTCATTAATATTCTTGGATTATCGCTTGGCATAACCACTTGTTTTATTATTATGATGTATGTGCAGGACGAATTGAGTTATGACCGTTTTAATAAAAATGCAGACCATATCGCCAGGATTATTTTCACGGCGGATATTAACGGGGGCAAAATAAACGAGAGCGTTCTGATGCCGCCCGTTGCTGCAACGATGAAGAAGGACTTTCCTGAGGTGAAAGACGCGACAAGGATAATGTCATTCGGGTCGCCCAGGATAAAATATAAAGACAAAGTGTTCAAAGACGACAAGTTTGCCTTTGTTGATCCTAACTTCTTCAACATCTTTACATTGCCAATGATAAAGGGCAATGCTCAAACCGCTTTGCTGCAGCCCAATACTGTTGTTTTAACAAAATCAACCGCGGCAAAATACTTTGGCAATGACGACGCTCTTGGAAAAACACTTGAGCTCGGCAATGACACAACGCTTTACAAGGTAACCGGGATTATTGAAGATGTCCCGGTTAATTCACATTTTCATTTTGATCTGTTCGCATCTATGACAGGCTGGAAGGATGCCACATCTGATTCGTGGCTGTCGAGCAGTTACTATACATATATATTGCTAAAGCCGGGTGCCGACCTGCAAAAGATAGCATCCCGTTTCCCGGGGATGGTGGAGAAGTATATGGGTCCGCAAATACAAAAAGGGATGGGTTTGAGCCTTGAACAATTCAGAACCAAGGGCAATACACTGGGTTTTGTTTTGCAACCCTTAACATCCATACACCTGTATTCCGATACCTCTAATGAATTTGAACCTGGCGGAAACGCCACCTACGTATACATATTTGCCGGTGTTGCCCTGTTCATGCTCATAGTAGCCTGTATCAATTTTATTAATCTCTCTACTGCGGGTGCCTCTAAAAGAGCCAAAGAAGTAGGCGTACGAAAAGTGGCAGGTTCTGGCAGGTTTCAGCTGATCAAACAGTTTTTATCGGAATCCATTCTCATCACTTTTTTCTCCTTGCTTATTGCCCTGGTGCTGCTGCAACTCGCACTTCCCGCGTTCAATAGCATTTCAGGAAAACAATTGACTATTGGAATAAAGCCTGTTCTTGCTTTTATAAGCCTGGGATTGATTGTTGGCCTGCTTGCAGGTGTTTATCCCGCCTTCTACCTGTCGTCTTTTAAACCCATCGCCGTTTTAAAGGGAAAATTTACTGGCAGTAATAGAAACTTCGGACTCCGTAGTGGCCTGGTAATCTTTCAATTCGTCATTTCTGTGGCATTGATCATCGGAACAGTAGTGGTATACGAGCAAATGAAATTCATGCAAAACAAAGACCTTGGGTATAACAAAAACCAGGTCATTACTATTCCCAACTCCTGGGCATTGGGTACAAACGAACGGGTGTTTAAGCAACAAATGCTGGAGGATCCACGGGTATTACATGCAACGATGTCGTGGTATAAGCCCACCGAGCCTAACAATTACAACAATGCAATGGCTTATCCTGCCGGCAACGACAAATTAATAATCAGTGGGGTAAATTACTACGTGGACGAACAATATATCCCAACATTGGGCATGCAAATGATCAGTGGCAGAAATTTTTCCAAAAATTTCCCTACCGATTCCAGCGCAATTATCCTGAACGAAACTGCCGTAAAAGCTTTAGGATGGAATGCGGAAACAGCGCTTGATAAAACATTAATACGTCAGAATAGTCCCCGGGGCGATAATTTTCCTTTTCATGTCATTGGTGTCGTAAAAAATTTCAACTTCAAATCCCTTCACGAAACCATCAGTCCTTTATATATGACCCTGCAACCAGAAGGCGGGTTAATTTTTAAAATAACCAGCAACGATATACCAGGCCTGTTGGCTGCGATGAAAACGAAATGGGACAGTTATCATACAGAAGAACCATTCACTTTTTCTTTTATGGATGATTATTTCAACAAAGCATATGCTACGGAACAAAAAACCGCAACCGTGCTGAACATATTTTCCGTGCTCACCATTTTCGTGGCTTGTCTCGGATTATTTGGGCTGGCGACTTATACAGCGGAACAACGTACAAAAGAAATAGGTATCCGGAAAGTACTGGGCGCCACTGTAACGCAGGTAACGCAAATGTTATCCAAAGAGTTTTTAAAATTGGTATCCATCGCATCGCTGATCGCTTTTCCTGTGGCATGGTGGGGGATGAATAAATGGTTGCAAAATTTTGCATACCGGATCGATATCTCCTGGTGGGTATTTGCTATAGCAGGGATAGCAGCGCTGGTCATTGCATTGATAACGGTAAGCTTCCAGGCAATAAAGGCAGCAGTGGCTAACCCGGTCGAAGCATTGCGAAGTGAATAACGAAGCAATGCGAAGATCCCGCTTATTGCGGGATTGAGTCCCGGCCTGCCGGCAGGCAGGTTTACGAACAGAGTGAGCAGAACGTAATGCCGCACGTGCGGGATGAAGAGCCTGCCCGCCGTGGCAGGTTTGAGAAGAGAGTGAGATGTCAGCCACTTACAAGTGCCAGACATCTATTATCAACATCATCATTTAGTCATATAAATCCCGGTTCAGACTATGTTTAAAAATTACCTCAAAACCGCATGGCGCAATCTTATTAGAAACAAGACACATTCGTTTATAAACATCATTGGCCTTTCATCGGGCATGGCCGTTGCCCTTTTGATCGGGCTTTGGATGTATGACGAACTATCTTTCGATAAAAATTTTTCGAATTATGATCGCATTGCAAAGCTGGAGCAAAATGTAAGCTTCACGGCCGATAAAACAACCTACGATGTGTTGCCAATACCACTGGCCGGGGAATTGCGCGAAAAGTACCCTGACTTTAAAGCGATAAGCCTTTCGGTAACGAGAGGGTTTAATATTAATTACGAAGACAAAAAGTTTGCAGAACAGGGAAATTATGTGCAGCCGGATTTCACAGATATGATGTCTTTGAAAATGATTGATGGAAATAGGAATGGATTGCAGGATATTAATTCAGTTTTGATTGCGCGGTCCCTGGCCAACAAACTGTTTGCTAAAGAAAGAGCCGTCGATAAAGTAATTGAGCTTAATAACAAAATGACAGTAAAGGTGTCCGGTGTGTATGATGACATGCCCGAGAACAGCAGCTTTAAAGACATGACGGTTATTGCATCGTGGAAATTATTCTTAGCTACTGATGAAAATGCTAAAAATGATCTTGATAAATGGGATAACAATTCTTATAACATATATGCGCAATTGAAGGAAGGGGCAGATATCAAAAGGCTTTCTGCAAAAATTAAAGACATACGAGTAAACCTGGATAATCCACCTTCTTACAAACCGGCCTTCTTTTTACACCCCATGAGCAAATGGCATTTGTATGCCGACTTTAAAAATGGTGTTGCCACCGGGGGAATCATTGATTACGTCCGGCTCTTTGGTATCATCGGCACTTTCGTGTTGTTGTTGGCTTGTATCAACTTCATGAATTTAAGCACAGCAAGATCAGAAAAAAGAGCAAAGGAGGTTGGGATACGCAAGGCCATTGGTTCAATGCGTAAGCAGCTCGTCACCCAGTTTTTTATCGAGTCGATTCTCGTGGCATGCATCGCTTTCGTTTTCTCACTGCTGGCTGCCGTACTGGCATTGCCCTTGTTCAACGAAATTGCGGGCAAACACATTTTATTGCCCTTGCTCAATCCATGGTTTTGGTTGGCTGGTATTTCCTTTAGCTTACTGACAGGCATTCTTGCTGGAAGCTATCCGGCTTTGTTTCTCTCTTCATTCAAGCCCGTTTCTGTGCTAAAGGGAACGTTTCGTGCCGGCCATTCTGCGGTGATCCCCCGCCGCGTTTTAGTAGTGCTACAGTTCACCGTTTCGGTAATATTAATTATTGGGACGATCGTTGTCTTCCGGCAAATCAATTTCAGCAAGCAACGTCCTATAGGCTATAGTAGCAATGGATTGATAGAGGTGGATATGATTACGTCAGATCTCGCTGAACATTACAATGCCTTAAGAAATGATTTGCTTGGCAGCGGTGGCGTTGCAGAAATGTCAGAATCTTCCGGGTCAGTCACCGTGCAATATGGCGGCACTACCGACATTAATTGGAAGACCAAAAAGCCTGATGAGCATCCGCTCATCATGGGTAACAGTATTACGCATGATTATGGAAAGACGGTTGGCTGGCAAATCGCGGAGGGGAGAGATTTCTCGAGAGCCTTTAGCACCGACTCTTCTGCCGTAATTCTGAACGAAGCTGCTGCAAAAGTGATGGGGTTTGAAGATCCACTTGCCGAGTCGGTTACTATTCATGGAAAGCCTTACCAGGTGATTGGAGTGATCAAAGACATGCTCAAGGAATCACCTTTTGCGCCCGTCAGCCCTTCTTTTTTTCTGTTGGACATTAATTGGGTTAGCGTAGTCAATATCAGGCTCTCGCCGCGTATCGGCGCAGATGAAGCATTGGCGAAAGTGTCAGCCGTATTTAAAAAATATATTCCTTCAAGCCCGTTCAATTACAAATTTGTAGACGAAGAGTTTGCCAAAAAATTTGATAATGAGAAACGTGTGGGAAAGCTCGCCGGTTTCTTCGCCATCCTGGCCATTTTCATTTCCTGTCTTGGGCTATTCAGCATGGCTTCGTTTATGGCCGAACAAAGGAAAAAAGAGATTGGAGTGAGAAAAGTGTTGGGCGCAACGATATTAAATCTCTGGAGCCTGTTATCAAAGGAATTTGTGATTCTCACAACCATCTCTATGCTGATTGCTATTCCTATTGCTTATTATTTCATGCACAACTGGCTGGAGAACTACCAGTACCGAACAACATTATCGTGGTGGATTTTCGGGGTTACAGCAATGGGAACTTTGTTAATTACATTAATCACAATAAGCTTTCAAAGCATTAGGGCGGCAGTTGCAAACCCGGTTGAGTCTTTGCGAACAGAGTGAGCAAAAACGAAATCCCGCTTATTGCGGGATGAAGAGCCTGAGAACGAAATAGCTGCCAGACACTTTTAAAGTTCCAGACAACTTAAAATCATACACCATAAATCAACTTCCATGTTTAAAAATTATTTCAAAACCGCATTCAGGAGTTTGATCCGTAACAGGAATTACACAATTATCAACATCGCCGGAATGGCTGTTGGCATTGCCGTTTGTATGATGATCTTTATCATTATACAATTTCAAACAAGCTTCGATACTTTTCACGTAAAGAAAGACCGGATTTATCGTGTATTGACTGAATCTCATCATGCAGATGCTGCCACTATTACTTATAGAAAAAGTGTTCCTTTCCCAATGCCCACAGGGCTAAAAACTGCTTTTCCACAACTTGAACAGGTAGCTCCGGTATATGCAAGCCACAATGATGAGTTACAGGTACTTGATGGTAACGGAACGCCTGTAAAAAATTTTAAAGAGCAAAGCGGTGTATTTTATACATCGCCTTCATTCTTTAACATGTTCAATTTTCCGCTGCTCGCAGGTTCATACGAATCATTAAAGGAACCGAACAATGTATTGCTTACCAAAGAGACGGCAGAAACGTATTTCGGCGACTGGAAAACAGCAATAGGTAAAACCATTAAGATAACAGGATATTATAGCATGGGATCAGGATTGTTTCAATTCCCGGCAACAACACTGCAAGTTTCAGGAATTCTCGCAACAATACCAGCAAATACAGACTTTCAGCTAAAATTGGCGGTTGCTTACGGAACAGATTTTACAGGAGATAAAGAATACGGATTTCAACAGCCCGGGTGGAATCAATCAGCGCCGGATTTTGGTTGTTATGTTTTGTTGCCGCCGAATATTCCGGCTGACCACTTTAATCAACAATTAAACGCATACGCACGAAAGGTACAATCTGCCGACAATAAAGATAGCTATATTATCCAACCATTAAGTGCCGTGCATTACGATGCGGAAGCAGGAAATTACAACAACAAAACAATCAGTCACGGACTGCTCAATGTATTGTGGCTGATTGCAGCATTCATACTGTTAATTGCCTGTGTAAATTTCATCAACCTATCCACTGCACAAGCTGTTAACCGGGCAAAGGAAATTGGCGTGAGAAAAGTGTTGGGCAGCAATAAATCTCAATTGCGCATCCAGTTCATCGTTGAAACATTTTTGATAGTTACCATTGCCGTAGTACTTGCAGTAGTTATTGCACTTCTTGCATTGCCGTATCTCAATCAGTTGCTGGAACTTTCCCTTTCATTCGACATACTAACCCATCCTTCAGTTATTTTATTTCTTTTGGCTGTAACATTGGTTGTGACCGTACTTGCCGGTTTTTACCCTTCTATTGTTTTATCACGTTTCAATCCTGTTCATGCTTTGAAGAGTAAGCTTACTGTTAATACTGTAAAAGGGATTTCATTAAGAAGAGGCCTCGTAGTGTTTCAATTCATCATTGCACAGGCACTGATCATTGGAACACTCGTCATTGTACAGCAGATGAATTTTTTTATGAATCAACCGCTGGGCTTCGATAAGGACGCCATCTTAAATGTTCCTTATCGCCCGGACAGTACCGGCGGCAAGCTGACGGATTATTTAAAGCAGCAGTTATTGTTAAACGGCGTGCAGGCAGTAAGTTTCAGTTCCAACTCCCCGATGGAAGATGATAATAATATGTTTGCCACATTCAAATTTGACCATGCATTAAAGGATGCAGATTTTCAGGCAATCACCAAATTCGCCGACGATGACTATGTGCCGACTTATAAATTACAATTGGTAGCCGGAAGAAATTTGAAACCTTCCGGTCCCACAACAGAATTTTTAGTGAATGAATCATTCGTGAAAAGTGTAGGACTTAAAAAACCTGAAGATATATTGAACAAAGAAATAAGCATCATGGGTGGCCTGATAAAATGTCCTGTTGTTGGTGTATTGAAAGATTTTAATAACAGGTCTTTACGCCAGGGCCTGGCACCATTGCTTATTGCCACAAACGCTACCATGTACCGCCAGGCTTCTATAAAACTTTCAACCGCAAACATGGCTTCTTCCATGCAATCCATCAAAAAAATATGGGAGCGGGCATTTCCCAATTATGTTTATGAATACAGGTTTTTGGATGACAAAATTGATAATTTTTACAAGCAGGAAAACCAGTTATCTCAATTGTATAAAATCTTTGCAGCAATCGCTATATTTCTCAGCTGTCTTGGGTTGTATGGTTTAGCCTCATTCATGGC
>DASUFG010000401.1:0-9047 GCA_036274715.1 Agriterribacter sp. | reverse complement strand
CCTGCCTTTAAAATAATCATCGGGGTAGCCCTGGTTACGCAACCAGGACCGATGCACAAATCCCATCTTATCGGATTTCCCAAACCACTCAAAGCTTCTTAATTTCTTTTCAGACATACATAAGGTTTATTTGATTACTGTGTTTCAACAGGAAGAGAAAATAGCGACCGCCAGGTCTATTTTGTGTTAACACATGTTGAAGCAATTTCTGTTACGGGAAATTTTATGATTCGCAATTTCCCGGTATTTGCTTGCCGCGCGGTTAATCACCTTTCAAAATGGGCAAGGGTTTAAAGCGTGGGCATAGATAGGCGTGGGGAGCAGGTCAATTATTCAAGCCTTCTATTCTATATGATGTCCATTTAAACTTCAGGCATAAATAAAGACCTTCTGTAAACACAAAAGGTCTCTATTAAAATTACCCGTGGGTCATTATTTATCCCACCATACCCTGGTATCCAACCTATCCGGACCTTGCTGTGCAATGGCATCATTTACATTGTCGGTATTGGCAGAAAGTTCAGTGGTAGGATAAGTCAACCTCCTGATAAAAGTACCGTTGGGCACGTCGGGGTTATTTGGTTGTCCATAAGGATTAGGCGTTAAAGCTGGATATCCGCTTCTTCTGAAATTGGCAAAAGCTTCAGGACCATTTAAAAAAGAAGAAATCCAGTATTGGGTATTAATTTGATCGAGCCCGGTGGCTGAATTATAGGGGTTGGCGTCGAGATAGGGTTGTATTGCTGAAGCTGGAACAGCAGCTGCTGCATCATAACTTGCCAGTTGGTTCATGTGTGCCCTCACGCCTGCATCGTAGTATTCCTGTTCTGTACCAGTGGTTATCCATCCCCTAAGCCTGGCTTCAGCCAACAACAACAGCGTTTGCGATGCGGTAACAAAAAAGCCGGGTGAAGAATTTTTTACCATGCGCCTCCTGTCTACCTGGCTATAATCGTAAAAGCTGGCCAATCCATCTGCTGCGGCTGCGGTCACTACAGTGCCATTATCTTTTCCCATAGGCATCCCAATCTGAACAGATGGACTACTTGAAGCAATATCCGTTGTTTGCCCTGGCCCGGAAGTTGCACCTACGTAACGCACTGCGATAGCAGACAAGCGGGGATCACCGGTATTTTTCAGTTGATCTACAAAAGGCTTGGTCAGATAAAAGTTGGCTGCTTCTGTGGAGTTGAGCGTGTTGCCGATAGGGTTTGTGTAGTTGGCATCGTGCAGCATTACTGCGTTATCTTTATTTTCGAGGATCACTCCTGCGGCAACAGCAGCTTGTACCGTCGACTTGGCTTTTTCGGCATCAACCTTGCTTAAACGCATACCAGCCCTTAATAAAAGGGAATAACCGAATTTTTTCCACTGTTCTACATTACCGGCGTACAACAGGTCTGCGCCTTCTATTTTTCCTGCAGGATTCAGCGCAGCTGAAGCTTCCGAAAATTCCTGCAACAACTTCGGGTAAATATCCTGCTGGGCATCATATTTTGGGAAAAAGATTTGATCAGAATAACCGGCGCCGCCTTCGCTATAGGGGACATTGCTATAGGTATCGGTGAGGATCATATATGCATATGCCTCAATGATACGGGCCATGTTATACAGGTTGCTCCTGGCGGGATCATCTTTTGTACGCACAATTACATCATGAGTATTCTTGACGACGTTTTGGTAGTAAGTAGGCCATAATTGACCGGAACTTCGATTGTCCTGGTTAAAATTTGCACCTGCTAAAACACCACCATTTGGCGAAATGATCTGCTGAACGATGCCAATGTCCCAGATGAGTGTTGCACTCGGAAAGGAAAGGTTAATAACAGCATTGTTTAGCTGAAAGGCAGGATCTATTGCTGTAGGGCTGGTTTGGTTTATATTCAGGTTCTCCAGGCCTTTGTCGCAGGAGCCCATAAAAACCAATACAAAAACCAACAGGCTATAATTAATTATTCTTTTCATCTGTTTAAATTTTATTTTATTATTATTCTGCCAGATGTCCGCCTGAACGGAACGGGCAGGGAGTTCGCCGTAAAAATTATTATCGCTTTTGGGATGAGTCAATTGATAATTTTTATGGTTTATTTCATGATTTGCAGTATTAGAATTTAATATTTAAGTTAAAGCCCACGCCTCTTGTGGAAGGTAGCCCCGGAGATTCCAACCCAATGAGGTTATCCGATCCGTAACCAAAAGTTTCGGGGTCTATATTATCCACCCATTTTTTCAACATCAATACGTTGCTGGCTACCAGGTCGAACTTCACTCCTTTCACCGGCCAATTTGCAGGAACGAATTTTGTAAAGTCGTAGCCCAAACTCATCTGGCGCAGTTTCCAATATCCACCATTGTATATCACTGATTCTACCAGCCCCTGCGAGCGGAGGTGTTCCCAATAAGTTTGTACCGGAGCTACAGCGGTATTTACCCCTCCGTCTGGATTAACACCCTTGCCAACTACTCCGCCTTCGCGTCCTTCGAGCGTCATTTTGTGCAATCCATGGCGAACTGCATTAAAGTTGGTTCCCGACAACATCTTATTGCCTAACTTGTAATCAATTAAAAAACTAAAACTGAGCCCTTTATAGTTGAAACTGTTTAAAAATCCGCCAATCCATTTTGGTAGGGCGCTTCCAAATAATACAAGATCGGGGGTTCGTTGGGGAAGCCCATTAGCTAAAAATTTCCTTTCGCCTTTGTCGTTGGTGTCGTAACCATAGCCGGCTATTTGTCCCATTTCTTCTCCCACCACATGTCTTAATTCGCCATTAAATACATGGGTAGCTAAAGTGATCCTTTCTCCCGGGGTACTGGTAAGGATGCTAAGTACCTTGGTTATATTGTAGGACGTGTTTGCCATGAACTCCCAGGTAAAATTTTTGGTTTGTACCGGAACAAGAGTAAGCAAGGCTTCAAAGCCCTGGTTGCGACTCTTGCCACTATTGATTCGTGTGTTCACAAACCCCGATGCATCTGATATCTGTGCCTGAACAATCTGGTCGGTAGTTATTTTTTTATAAACGGCTACGTCGAGACCCACCCTGTTGTTAAACATTTTTAATTCCAGCCCGATTTCTGTTTCAGCAACCCGGCTTGGTTTCAGGTTAGGATTGGGTACAGTATTTCCGCTTGGTCCACCAACAGGAACCGGCGTGCCCAATGGGTTATTTATTAAGTTAGCATTAATGCCGTAAAATAATTGCCCCGCATAGGGCTGCACATCGCCATCGCTGCCCACTTCGGCATACGCCAACCGTATTTTACCAAAGTTTAGCCAGGATATCTTATTAAGTGACTCGGAAAAAACATAGGCTCCCGATATGGATGGATACAATATGCTACTGTTCGCACCCGATAGGGTAGAAAACCAGTCATTCCTGACTGTGCCGTTTAAATAAAATTTGCGTTTCCACGATAACTCTGCCGAACCGTACAATGAATTTACCCCTTGCTCAACAAGAGAATAAATGGGATCCTTTGCCCTACCGTTTTGCACGGTATAGAGATCCCGGATTACAAAATCAGTTACCTGAACGCTATTAAGGTCGGACCGGCGACGCGCCTGGTTTCCACCACCAGTGAGGGTGGCTTCAAAATCGTCAAACTCCTTGTTGGCGGCCACCAGGAAATCCAGGTTTGTTTCCCTGAATCTTCGTTGTTCCTGCGTATACATACCGTTTACAAAACCTGCGGGGGCTGGTGCCCTTGAAGCATGGCCGGTAGGATAGTTATTAAAATCTTCATCGCGCGACCAGTAATCCTGCCCGAAGCGCCCCTGGACAAACAACCAGGGAAGGATATTGTATTTAAGGGAGACATTGCCAAAAATCCGATCCCGTATCACGTTATGAAATTGTTCGGCTAGTACCCAGTAAGGATTGGTACGGTTCATGAATCGGGAATAAATATATTCATTACCCTGGTCGTTGTATTTGTTAGCATCCAATACATCCAGCGGCATGGTGTTAGCCAGTGCCATTAATGTGGTGGGTATTGAGTTGTCCTGGTTGGCGATATTGGGTGGATTTCTATTATGCTCATGAGAATAGTTGACATTTCCCCTGAAACTGAATTTATCAGAAAGTTGATAAGTAAATCCAAGATTCATCATCTTTCTGTTAAATGTATTGTTGGGAACAATACCATCATTGTCTGTATTACTTAACGAAAGATGTATTCCACCTCTTTCACTTCCCCCTTCCATTGTAACCGTGTTGGTTAAATTTTCACCGTTACGGTAAAATTCATCTATACGGCTTCCCTGCAATTCATAAGGCACCACCAGGTTATTGTATAAAGTTTGCGTCATTCCGGGCACTATCTTTTCGCCGAACGACCATTCCCCTGATGTGGGATTAGGCGTTGTGGGACGGGCGCCGGCTTCACCCTGCCCATACACCCCCTGGTAATCGGTAAAATCCAGTGGGGTTTCATTCATATAATTCAGGTTGTAACTTAACCCGATACCTTTCCCCTTTCCCCTTGTTTTTGTGGTGATCATAATTACACCATCTTTTGCGCGTGAGCCGTACAATGCTGCCGCGGCGGCTCCTTTCAAAACCGTCATACTCTCAATATCATCAGGATTAATGCTCGATAGCCCATCACCTCCATCAGACGTAACACCACCACCCCTGATGGGAACCGCGCCATTATCGTTGCCCACGGCACCCGATGCTGAAGTATTTACCCCAAAATTGGTATTGTCGATTGGCACCCCGTTAATAACAATCAGGGGACTGTTTTGACCCGCAATGGAAGATTGCCCCCTGATCCGAATTTTAGAAGTACCTCCCGGGCCCGTACCCAGGCTGGTGATATTCACCCCGGCCACCTTACCCTGCAAAGCGTTCATGGGATTAGCAGTACGGTTCACCGTAAGTTCTTCAGGTTTTACGCCCGTAGCGGCATACCCCAATCCCCTGGATTGCTTGGTGATGCCCAATGCCGTTACCACCACTTCTTCAAGACTTCCGGCGCTTCTCACCAGCACTATACTGATGGCAGCGCGACTGTTCACCGGTACTTCCTGTGGAACAAAGCCTACGGAACTAAATACCAGCACATCGGTACCGGCAGCCGTAATTTCATATAAGCCTGCATTGTCTGTAACGGCAGATTTTGTAGTGCCTTTCACCTGCACCGTTACGCCCGATAAAGGGTTACTGGCCTCGTCGGAAACAGAACCCTTTATGGTTTGACTGAAAGAGGCAAATGAAAACAACAAAAAACATGAAAGTGATAAAAATGGTAGCAGTAATGCCGGTACATTTACCGGAAAGAATTTTCTTTTCATATAAGCAATCGTTTTGTTGATGAGACATTGGTTTTTTTGAAACCTTATTTCAAATTATTTACAAATTATCTTACTATTCAATAAAAAACTTCCAAAAAAAGCCGGTGAAGGATTTTATACAACTGAAGAACTTTATGAGAATTATTTTTTTATAGACCGTCACTTTGTACATTTAGTCATCAATGATGCTTGCATGAAACAATTTCATTTACAACAAAATTATTGTAAAGAATTATTTTTCTTCCCGCATATCATTGAATTTGCTTTCAAAAAAAACAGCACGATCCATCTTAATTCATTTAACGATTCAGCCACCGTTCATCCACGGATCTTCTATATAACAGAAGGCAAATTTGACTGGGTTATTGAAGGGAGGCATCATATGTTATACCCGGGCGACCTTGCCATTATTTTACCCAACCAGGTTTTAGGCTCCGAAAAAAAATATCTCGATATCGGGTCATTATATTGGTTCCAGGTTCAAATCAATTTTACCGTTCCGGACCATGAACATTCGCCGGCCGAATGGAGCGGGCTTTCTAAAAACGAACAACTCACCATTGAGAAAGTGCTGTTGCTGAATAAAACACCAGTTATTTCAGGTTTCAAAAAAGCCTCCGGCATATTTCAGAGTATACAAACCGAAATATTCAACCAGGAATTAGGATATGTTACAAGAGTGAATCAATTGATAGATGAACTTTTTATTTTCATTACCAGGCAATTAACCCGCCAGAATATTTCTCAAAGAGACTTTCCACAAACATTCATGCAGCTTGAGCAAACACTCCGTCAGAATTTATCGCACCAGTGGACAGTAGAAGAAATGGCAGCGCTGGTTGGATTGGGCATTACTGCCTTCAGTGAAAAAGTAAAAACCTTTACGGGGTTTTCACCTTTGAATTATTTAATTAACATCAGGATCTCTGAGGCCATCAGGAAGTTGAAAAGGCATGACATGAACCTTACAGATATTGCGCTAGGAACAGGATTTTATTCATCTCAGCATTTTTCAACAACATTCAAAAAATTGACAGGGTATACGCCAAGTCAATTCAGAAGAAGATAGATTTAAAAAACTGCACATATGCTTACTAAAAAAGATTGCATCATTACTGTTGAAATTGGAACAAATGCAGTGCGGGTGGTTGCCTTCGACCTTGCAGGCAATAATATAGGCGCCATGAAAGGCTCGTATCCCACCTTTCACACGGAACCGGATTATAGTGAACAGGATCCTGAACAGATCTTTATTACCATGCTGTATGTGTTAAAAAACTTATTAACCGAAAAAATCCATTCCAAAAAGTACAAGGTGGTTTCCATCTGCTTCAGCGCCTCCATGCACAGCGTACTTCCGATCGACAAAAGTGGTGTACCCCTGGGCAACGCGATCACATGGGCCGACAACCGGGGCAAAAAAGAGGGATTGGATTTAAATAAATCGCCGCTTGGTAAAAAAATATACGAGGCTACGGGAACGCCTATTCACCCCATGTCGCCATTAATAAAAATAACCTGGTTAAAAAACAACGATAAAGAAAGGTTTTCGCAAACCACTAAATTCCTGTCGCTGAAAAGTTATGTAATACAACAACTTACCGGGGAATATGTAATGGACTACAGCCTGGCTTCTGCAACCGGACTTTTGAACATACATACTTTAAAGTGGGAGAAAGAAGCGTTGGCTTACGCAGGTATAGACAGCAGCAGGCTGCCGGAACTCGTGTCTATCTTTTCTTCAAGCGGAAAATTATTAAAAGAGTACCAGCGATCCCTGGGACTTTCTTCCGGCACGAAAATACTAACCGGATCGAGCGATGGTTGCCTTGCCACATTAGGAACAGGAGTATGGAGTGAAGACAAAGCGGTTATAACACTCGAAGACAGCGGAGCAGTAAGGGTTATAGGAAAAAAGGTATTGCAGGATAAAAAGCAGCGGTTCTTCAATTACCTGCTTACAGAAGATCGCTATGTTTCTGGCGGACCAACGAATAACGGCGGTATCATTTTTGAATGGTTTGCCAAGCAATTTGGAGATTTCAGCAAACCGTTCGACCTGGAATTTTCGATGGAGAACCTGATCATTGATGCCTCAAAATTAGAACCCGGTTCGGAGGGTTTACTATTTCTTCCCTATTTATTGGGCGAAAGGGCGCCTATATGGAATGCCAATGCAAGAGGGGTATATTTTGGCTTGAACATCAAGCACGAAAAGCAACACTTTATCCGGGCCACCATTGAAGGGATCTTGTACGAGATATACAGTATTGGCCAAATACTGGAAGAGCACCGGTCCATAAAAACACTTGCGTTGCATGGCAGTTTTGCTACCTTGCCTTTTTGCTCGCAATTAATAGCCGACATATTCAATAAACCCGTTGCTGTTAACAAGCAATCCGACAGTATCGCTTATGGCAGTTTTTTATTGAGCGCCACTGAAATGGGAATATTCAGAAACCTCGATGAGGCCGTACAAACCGTTATATTACCTGATCAATACCTGCCTAAAAAAAATCACCACGGTATTTACATGAAGTATTTCGAAATATTTGAACGGCTGAGTACAAAGCTGGGTGATGAATTTAATGCTATCGCAAACCTGCAATAAATCAATTGTTGAAATATATCTTTTAAAACAAAACAGCATGTATATGAAAAAAATAATCTTCTCATTGGCATTCTTCGTAATCTTTTCCATTAACGGCCTTGCGCAACAGGTTACGTTAACAGCCGACCAGATTAAAGCGCTTACGCCCGAATGGAAGGGTGAACGTTCTGCTGACGGAAGACCAAAAGTGTCTGACGCTTTAATAGAAAGGGTAAAAAAAATTCACCTCGAAGAGGCTTGGGGCATTTTGAGGAACAAAGGATACCAAAATCAGTTTGAAGGCGATTGGATGGTGATGCACCCCGATGTGGCTATGGCAGGCCGGGTGGTTACAGCACAGTACCTTCCCCTGAGGCCCGATATTGATAAAGTAATTAAAGACAAGGGTAAAGCCGAAGGCCGTATTGGCGGAACCAATTCCTGGCCGATTGATGTGCTGAAAACCGGTGATATCTATGTTGCCGACAGTTATGGCAAAATTGTGGATGGCACATTAATAGGCGATAACCTGGGTAATTCCATTTACGCCAAATCACATAATGGCGTTATTTTTTACGGCTCAGTAAGAGACACTGAAGGATTGGAAGAAATAGATGGCTTTAATGCATGGATCAAAGGCTACGACCCTTCCTATATACAACAAATGATGCTGGGTGGAATAAATGTACCTATCCGCATTGGAAGGGCTACGGTGCTGCCGGGCGATATTGCGTTAGCCAAAAAAGGCGGTGTTGTTTTTATACCCGCACACCTGGTAGAGGAAGTGGTATTGAATGCTGAATTCATTTCTTTACGGGATGCCTTCGGCCATCAGCGTTTGCGTGAAGGGAAATACACACCCGGAGAAATTGACACGAAGTGGACAGATGAAATCAAACAAGATTTTTTGAAATGGCTGGATGAAAACCCTGGCAAACTTCCGATGTCGCGCAAAGAACTGGATGCCTTTATGAAAGACAGAACCTGGTAATGCGAAATATTATATGTTAAGCAACACTATTCTTTTACATAATATTATTCACTTAAAAAATTAATAACGATGACGCCATCACAAAAAATCATGAAGAAGCTCGGTTTAAAAGAACCGGCAAATACCCAAGAAACCAACAATGCACAAACAGGAAGTCCGGATAATGG
>DASUFG010000400.1:0-2987 GCA_036274715.1 Agriterribacter sp. | reverse complement strand
GAATTAATGCACCAAAGTTTGTTACAGGCTAAAGGCGATTATAACCAGTTGTCGTATTGGTCGGGGTTGATTAATTCAAAAAATCAAACGCTTACTCCTAACCCTGACGTGATTTATCTCAATCCTTTATACGATACCAGGCAGGGATCGATTGTATTGGAGATACCGCCTGCCGAAGGAGCTTCTTCTATCACTGGTTCGGTGGACGATGGCTGGCAAACGGCCATTGAAGATGTAGGGCCAGCCGGTGTTGATAAGGGCAAGGGTGGTAAATACCTGATACTCCCACCCGGTTATACCAACAAGGTTCCCGCGGGCTATATTCCTATGCCATCTTCCACCTATACGGGTTTCGTGATCCTGCGCTCTAATCTTACTGACGGTAGCCAGCAGGATCTTACAAGAGCTGTTGATTATGGGAAGAAAGTAAAAATATATCCTTATGCACAGGCGGCCAATCCACCGCAAACCGTATTTGTTGATTTGCTGCAAACGCCATTCAGCAACACTATTCCATACGATCTGCATTTCTTTGAAACGCTTAGCGATTTTGTGCAAAGAGAACCCTGGCTGGAAAGGGATAAGGTGATGATCGACCAGCTTAAAACTATTGGCATTGAGAAAGGAAAAACGTTTGATCCTGATCAACGTACCAAAGAAATATTGACGGCTGCCATAAAGGATGCACATAAATGGGTAGATCAGAAATATCAAACCGTATTTGAACCGCCCTTTTACGAAGGAACTTATTGGGCCTTACCCGCTTTCCCGGATATTTCAAAAGCCATTATGTCAAACTATGTTGGCGCCGATACTTACCCGACAGATGAAAGGGCGGCAGTTTATTCCATAGCTTATTTCAGCACCAAGCATCTTGGCACAGGTCAATATTACCTGATGACCATCAAAGACAGTAATGGCAAGCCTTTTGATGGATCAAAACTGTATAAGCTGCATTTACCTGCCAACGTGCCGGTAAAATTGTATTGGTCAGTTACGATATACGACCGTGAGACGCATGCCCTGGTGAAAGATATGCCTTACTTCAGCAGAGCTTCTACCACACCGGGCCTGCAAAAAAATGCGGATGGTTCGGTAGATGTGTATTTTGGTGGAAAAGCCCCCGAAGGGAAAGCATCCAACTGGATACCCGCCAATCCCAAACGCGGCTTTGAAGTGTTGGCACGTTTTTATGGACCCGAAAAAGAGTTCTTTGATCAAACCTGGAAGATGGGAAACGTGGAAGAAGTGAAGTAATAGTCATTAAAGCCGGTTTCATACAAAACTTTCCAGGATAGAAACCGGAATATGGATGATGTGAGGTCAGTAAATGGTTGCCATTTTTATAGGTTGTGATTTATCATCGTTATGTAAAAATCTAAATCAACTCAGCTATAAAATCGCTCAAATTAAATTTACTTTTTACTATTGTTTTGCTCTTTATATTTACTGTGGGGTATACCCAGGAGAAGCAAATGGCTCCCGCAGAAGAATGTGCAGCAAAACTTACGGATTGGATGAAAACCAACCTGCAGTTAACAGCGCCACAGGAACCACAGGTACAGCAGATCAACCTGGAATACGCAAAAAAAACAGATGCCGTTAAAAACAGCCAGGCGCGTAAAATGGAAAAAGCAAAAACATTAAAAGCAAACGACCAGGCAAAAGACGCAGAACTGAAAGCGGTGCTCACAGAAGACCAGTTTAAAACCTATCAAACCCAAAAAGATGAACTTAAAAAGCGATTCAAGGAAGAAATGAAAGAAAAAAAACAACAACAACAATATAGTCTGGTAATTATAAAAATGGAAAACACTAGTATATTGCACTTTATATGAATAAAGCCGATGTAAATGCAAGCGTAACTGGCGGATTAATATGGATTTCCGTTGATCGAAAGTCTTCGTGCTGAATAGAACGGTGATGGCAGGCATTGCTTCATTACGCAAAATTAAAATGCTGTAACGAAACCAAAATAAACATTTAACTCAATCAAAATTGTGAATCATGAAAAAGGTCATTTTTATTTCCCTATTGGCTATTACATCGGTATATGCTTCGGCACAGTCGAAAGTCAGGCTTAATCTTCTCTCATCTTATGTATTCGATGATGGTTTTGATGCGTACAGCGATGTCAATACCTATTTCGACGGAACGGTAAAAGGAGGAGTCCAATGGGGCGGTGCAATTGAGTTTACGCCGAGTGATTACTACAGCGTGGAACTAACCTATTTGAACAAAAACTCTACTGTTCCCAGCAGTTTCAAAGGGGGACTTGGACAACCTGAGCGGCACGAAGATTATGACGTGACCCTCAATTATATTTTGCTGGGCGGCAACGGGCTCAGGAAGGCCAGTTCCGGAAAAGTGGAAGGATTTGGGGGATTAATGGGTGGTGTGTTGATCACCGATGTCAAAGTTCCTTCAGAAGGAACAAGCGGTTCCCATACCAATTTTGCCTGGGGGGCAAAACTCGGGGCAAATATTTGGGCATCCGAAAGAATTGGAATAAAACTGCAGACTCAATTATTAGTAAGTTCGAGGGCAACCGGCGGTGATGTATTTTACGGATATTGGGGACCGGTGTATTTAAACACTTATACCACTTTGTTACAGTTTGGGCTTGGAGGCGGATTGACTTTTAAAATCGGAAAATAAGATCAATAATGAACCGGGTTGTCATTAATGACAACCCGGCTACCGGACGAAAATCCCGCATGATGAAAAGTGCCTGTCGTTTTCAATAATAAAACAACTAACGTGCTGGCTCAACTGATGGATTCAAACTGGATTCCACTGGTCTGTCTACTTGTGCTCGCTGTTACCGTAACAGCAGGGATCTGGATGTCGCGAAAGTTGCAGGTGGCAGAATCGCCGGACTGGAAATCCCGGAGCCTTGTAAGCGCGATCATCAGTTTCTTTTCCCTCCTGCTTGCGTTTACGCTCTCCTCATCCTCCGATGCCAATAAGAAAAGGATCGTTTTCAT
>DASUFG010000399.1:0-3336 GCA_036274715.1 Agriterribacter sp. | reverse complement strand
TTAACGCCATTTTACCACCGTATATCGTTGTTAAACGCATTGTACCCGTGCCATCAAATGCGCATTGCAGGTTCGACGCGATAAGCAGGGAGTACCGTTATTATGTATATAAAACCAAAAACCCTTTTCTACGCAACCGCGCCTATTATTTTCCCTATAGCCTTGATTTCGATTTATTGCAGCAGGCGGCATCCGCCGTATCGGAGTACACCGATTTTACCAGTTTTTCCAAGCGCAATACAGATGTAAAAACTTTCGTATGCCAGGTGCAGGAAAGCCGATGGACTGCTGAGGACGACTATATCGTTTACCATGTAAAAGCAAATCGTTTTTTGCGCGGGATGGTGAGAGGATTGGTAGGCACCATGTTACAGGTAGGGCGGGGAAAATCAGGCATGCCTGATTTTCATAAAATTATTGAAAGCCGCGACTGCACAAAAGCCAATTTCGCCGTGCCGGGATATGGGCTGTTTTTGGTAAAAGTTAATTACCCACCAGGTTATGCAGGTTTTTCGGCTTAAAAATAATCTGTATTGGTAGCGTAAACAGGTGCTATTGCGATGAGGTGATCCACCATGTATTGCCTTGGGGGGTCTTTAACACCACAGCTGCGGCCATAACTTTGATCGGCGGGTTCCATAATCGATTCCGCACCATTGCTCAAAGCGTTTCTGTATGTTTCATCGGCATTGTTAACATAGATAAACATGTTAGCCGGTTGGCACTTCCATTGCCCGGTAGCATCACAAAACATGATGGTACAACCTTCAACCTGAATTTCCGCGTGCATAACGATCTTGCTATCGGGGCTAAAACCCTTATGTGTAAGTTCGGCGTTAAAAACCTGTTGCATAAAATTAACGAAGTCTTCGGCGCTCGGCAATATTAAATAGGGCATTATTTCCTGGTGATTGGATGGAATTTTCATGATCTTTTGGTTAATAATAGATCAAAGTTAATACCATACAAGCCTTGAAAATTGTGAAAAAAGCCGGTATTTTTTGAGGTGCTTTGACTTTTATTTGGCTCCGATTGGCTCTGATGGATAGTATTTGGCTAACCAGGTAATAATTTTTCCAAATACATCCAGTGCAACAGGCGGGCGCAATTCATGTTTTTCACCGGGATATAACTCTATTTGAGACGCAACGCCCGCTTCTCTTAATGTGTTGTTTAATTTTTTAGATTGGCTCACGGGAACCAATTCATCTTCTGTACCATGAAATATAATTGTTGGAACGGCGGTGGCAGAAGAAAGGTGATAATAAGGACTGGCGGTTTTTACAATCTGCGCAGCCGTATCGGGCGTTCCCAGGAAATTGGTAATGATGTCGTTGCTTTCCATCCCGGCACCGCGAATGGTTTTATCGGCGAGGTCTATTGGCCCAAAAATATCGATGACTGTTTTTACCTGTTTCCGGCTATCGTATGCATAGGCATATAACATCGCCAGGTGTGCGCCGGCACTTGCCCCCATGAGTGCAAAATGATCGCCATCATATTCGTATTGTTCGGCATTCTCAGCAATGAATGCCAGCGCTTTTTTAACGTCTTCTATCTGGGCGGGGAATATGTTGTTACCATCTTTCACTAACCGGTAGTTGATGGAAGCCAAAGCGTATTTACGTTTGCCCACCAATTCTTCAATCAATGCCTCCGGAAATTCTTTTTTACTCCCCCGCACCCAACTGCCGCCATGTATATACACGATTACTTTTGTTGCACCGGTACGTTCTTTTGGGAGATATGCATCCAGCAGGTTTTCATTGCCCGGTGCATCCCCATAAGCTACATCGAGAAATTCAATATAGGATTTTTCTTTTTTAGCTGAATCCATCTCTGCCCCATTTAAAACGAGGCCACCAACCTCGCCCGGGAGTGATGCTTTTATGGGCATTGATGGATATCCAGCAATAAAAAGGCAAAAGGCAATGAATAAATGCATATTGATTATTTATAAAATGTTGTAATAAAGCTATTCTTTTATTCTATCATTTTCAGGTAGCGGCCCATCCAGTAAGGCAACAGCCAAAAAACCGGTTCTCTTTCCGTAGCAGTTTGGCCGGTTACCGCTGCCCATGGATTTTTATCCCACCTAACGGTTGCGCGTATACTGGCAGGCGGAAGTTCATTTACCTGTAGGTCATCCAGTACGGGAACATGCACCATCTGTACATCTTCTCTTTTAGTATGATCAACACCCCAGTTTACAAGGTCGAGTGGTGTATCTGTTAAAAAATTAATAGAGGGCGCAAGTTCTGCTCTTTTGTTTCTGGCATAACTGTAGAAGAAATTGATCAATGGACATTGATCGTCTTTTCTTTTTTCCATCCAGTTGTCCATATGATTTTGATAAAAAGCAAGCAATTCAGGATCTTTTTCGCAATGCAGCAAAATAGGGTAGAGGTAGGCTTGAAGAACAACATCAAAATAAATGAAAAATGCCGGGTTTTGCTGGGGTACTTTAGCCATGTTTTCAAGGTAATGTTCGGATTTGATCAACCTCAGGTAATGCTCCTGGTATTTGGCTTCTCCAGTCATAAAATGAGCCAGCTTTAAAAAGGTGAGCAGTTCCATGGAGTTTTGATATTGGTCGGGTGTCCATTCCGGATCGCGGTTCAACTGATCGGGACTCCACACCGACCACCGGGTATGTGTTCCATCAATATCAATCATATTGAAGTTATGTTTGATCAGGTGATCAACCAACTTTGCGACATGCGCGGCAACTACCTTTTTCTCTTTATCATCCGCAACCAGTTCGTAATAAAAAAAATAGCCCATCATATGTCCACACCATTCGTCGCTGCTGGTATCGCCCTTCCATAGCCATTTGCCATCTTTTGATTTGCGCCAACGCATTTGAACGGGTTTAAAACGCGGCTCTTTTACCAACTCTTCCGCCAATTCAACTGTTGAGTAGCTTCTGTTGGCATCGTGCACTTTATCGCCCCATTCAACAGGTACAATCGTCCTTGCAAAAAAGCCATCTGTTCCTGTTATGGTTTGAAGTAGTTTTAGAAATTCGAAGGATTTTTTTGCCTTTTCCCTGGCATCCTCATTTTTGGTTACAGCATATCGAAAGCTTTCCATGGCAAGATAATTGGCGCCATATTCTCCATCATTATCGTCATCTTCCGGTTCCCATTTTGATAGATCAGTTGGATCAGGCAACCTGCACTGTCCTACTATCCATGGTGCGCGCACATGCCTTTGCATGGTAATATCATAAAAGAAATCCGCCTTTTCGGCAAGCGTCATTTTCTTTTTCATAATGGCGCTTACTCCTTTTGGTGTAGCAATCCATGCAGTGCCTGCTTTATCAAAAGCAATATC
>DASUFG010000398.1:0-8624 GCA_036274715.1 Agriterribacter sp. | reverse complement strand
AATGGCTTAACACGAAATGCCAGCCCATTGCAATCAGGGACGTTTTATTATTTTTAAGTGGCGTACTTGGAAAAACCGCTACCTATGGCAACCACTACGACATTACCGGGCCCGAGATACTGACCTATAAGCAAATGTTGTTGCAATATGCGGAAGTCAGAAAACTCAAAAGGTGGATTTTTATTTTGCCGGTGATGACGCCAAGGTTATCATCGTATTGGTTGTATTTTATTACCTCTACCTCTTACCCCCTAGCGGTAAACCTGGTAGACAGCATGAAGATAGATGTTACAGGAATACCCAATGATCTGGCTGAGAACCTCAACATCAGCCCCATCCCCTACCGTAAAGCAGTGTCGCTTGCATTTGACAAAATAGAACAGAATATGGTGGAAAGCAGCTGGAAAGATTCATTTTCATCGGCAGACACCCCTCAAAACTGGATGAAAAATATAGAAGTGCCCAGGTATGGCTGCCTTAAAGATGAAAAAATAAGAAAGATTGCGAAAGATGAAAAAAAGGTGCTGGATAAAGTTTGGAAAATCGGGGGAAGTAACGGTTGGTATTACGCCAACACCCTGTGGCAAATCAGGGGGTTTTGGGATAAGGTAATTGGCGGCGTTGGACTGAGGCGTGGGCGAACTAATACTCTTGATCTTCACACGGGTGATGCCCTGGACTTTTGGCGGGTTTTAGTGGCCGACAAGAGCGAGCCCCGGTTATTGTTGTTTGCTGAAATGAAATTACCGGGCGAAGCATGGCTTGAGTTTTCGATGCTCAAAAAAGACAATGAATTTTACCTGAAACAGGTGGCCACATTCCGTCCACATGGGTTATTGGGAAGACTCTATTGGTATACTATGCTCCCCTTTCACTATTTTATTTTTAATGGGATGATCAACAGAATTGTGAACCCTGGTTTTAAATAACCTGTTTTAAAGAAAATGCCGGATTTGAAATGGAAAATTTCAGATCCGACATTCCAATAGGAGAAAGACTTTAATGGGCCGCTACTGGTACATCTGCGGTTTTAACCCGCTTTTGCCAAACGAAAAATATGATAAATAAAACAATCAATATACCTGGAAAAGTCACCATTTTTGCCAGGGTATCCTGGCCTGATGCAAGCTCAAGTTCCGATCCGGTGAGTCCTGCAGCCGAGTTTACTTCTTTTGCTTTATCAATCCAGGCGCCGATGATGGGTTGCCAATACGCCGTAGAAAACATACCCACGCCGCCAATAATAGACATTCCCAAGGCCCCGCTTAACGGAACCCGCTGCGCTACTGCCCCAACCATAGTGGGCCAGAAATAGCAAACTCCTATGGCGAAAAATATAGCTGCCACATAAGCCATAGATCCTGTAACGGTGCTGAAGAGATAAATGCCAATGGCTGCGAAGATAGCAGAAATGAGCAGCACCCCTGTTTGCCCCAGCTTTGCCACTACTGGTCCACCAAAAAACCGGCCTACTGCCATTAATCCTGTTACAAGCGCCAAAATAAGCATCGGGCTGGCTCCGCTGTTACTCATGATCAATCCTACCCATTGTTGCGGTCCGAATTCAGTAATGGCTGTAAGCGACATACAAAAAAACAGGAATATATAAGTGGGCGTAAGCATGGCTTTAAAGTTTTTGGCCAAATGCGTAGCTCCTTCCACTTTGGGTTTCGGAAATGTTTTGCCGTAAAAAAGAATGGCGTAGATAATGGTAGGGATCATAGTCACCCACATCTGCGCCTGCCAGCCTAAATTAGCGTCTGTCATAAATTTAGAGATGAGGCTGCCGATTACTATCCCGCCGGGAAACCACATGTGGAAGCGGTTGAGCATTTTGTTCATCTTCACACCAGAGTAAGTGTCGGCAATCATCGGGTTACAAGCGGCCTCGGTACACCCGTTTCCGAACCCGATGAAAAGTGTTGAGATGAGGAGCAATGCATATCCACCAGCAAAAATGGTGAGAAGGATCCCGAGGGTGTGGGCTATGAATGCTACCCTCATAATATTCCTGGCACCAAAAGTGTGGTAAAACAATCCTCCAAGGATCATGGAAATAGGAAATCCAATAAAGAACATGAGATTGATGAAGCCAAGCTGTTCGGCAGTAAGATTGAACTCCGTACCAAGCTGAGTTAAAATTCCCGCCCGGATACTGAATGTAAAGGCGGTGGTAATTAGGGCAAAGCAACTTCCGTTAAATAAAGCAGCTTTGTTGACATTTTCGTTCATTAACATTAAGTTTAATTGTTTAAAAAAAAATATCTCAAAACATTTTGGAAATATAGTAAAAATATCCGCTCCTTTCCTTCATGGCCTTACCACATATTTCCGATATCTTATCAACAATCTTGTTGCTTTGCAAATAGACGAGATTACCAGGTTCAAAACGAGCACATATATCCTGGCACAATCAAGTAAAAATACAGTATTCCGTAACCCCGTTAAAGCGAGAAATGCTTGTACTATTTCAACATGAGTGAAAAATGCCCGGGTAATGGCGGCAGCAGTTAAAAACACGAAGGTTCATTGAGGCAAAAAGCTATCCATCGGGCTTTACTGCAAACCGCCGCGCACATTTGATGGAATATTGTAATATTCCAAAAGATACTCGCCGTAATGTCGCAATTCGGCATCTCCCAATGGCCTGCCATATATTATAAAACGGCCTATCTCACCCCGGAACGATTCCACCCCTGGATGTTGGATGGCATCACGCTCCTGGCCAATAGAGAGCATGGAAGCATTGGCGTTAATATTCACCGGAAATACCCCAGCCGCATCGGGTGTTGAAAAATCATTAATAAAAATCTCAACCATTACTTTGTCAACTCCGGTCTGCATTCTCCCGGCGGCCAAATAATACCTGGCGGTATCAAGTGGCATGGTGGTGCGGATGCGTGGATTGTTATGGTCCCATCGTCCAAACGTAATACCATTGCGGGCTCCCGTCCACAAATAATTATCATCTGTAAATCCAGCCCAGAACCCTTCGTAATTGCCACCATTTTTTAAGGTGCCGAAAAATGAATTCACATCTTTAAGCTCACCTGCCTGAACATAAGGCTTTAGAACCGCTATCCAGGTGAATCCACTACCGGTTATCAATGAGTCGAAAACAGTTTCATTTTCATTCAATAATTCCTGCTGCGCAAAAGAAATGCTGTGATGCCCATTAATACCTTCTACATTTTCTTTTAGCGATGGACGACCGGAGCCGGCCAGTTCCCTGCCTTCATCACGTTTATTAAACACCAGTTGGAGCTTGCCTGGCGCAGTACTATGCCATGTACGCACTTTTTTATCGTCCTCTGTAAAAACAGCCGAGTCTGCATTCAAATCCACTAAAAAAGATATTTCCGAAAAAGTAGCTTTCTTTTTTGTTGCGGGGAGTTGACAAGCGTTTAGCCACAAAGGAAAAAATAATGCTGCATAATACAGGTGAAGATTGAACTTATTCAATTTTTCCAAACAACAGGTAAGGCGCGGCATAGAGGTTCTATTTTCCTATAATTTATTACACCTGGTATACCTATTATCAATGTTACTCAAACACCACCCCGGTTTCAACCCTTTTCGTTCCGCCATCTACTAACCTGCAACACACATTCATCCTGTCAGGGTCTCTCCAACGAAGTGCCAACCGTTTCTTTTTGAACAACATGAAAGGTAATATCGTCTTCGGTGTAGTCGTATTCATGTTTTGAGAAAGTGGTAATCAACATCGAATTGTCAAAGCGTTTTATCGTGCCACCCTGGGGAAGGTCCATAGAGGTTTGGCCTCGCCCATTGATGTCGGGCAGCCACATATCAATGCCGTTAGGGAAGTAAATAGAATCGGCTCCTATCATTTGATATTGCTTTTGAGCATCGTAGGCGCTGTCCATATAGCAGGTAAAAGGCCACTCAACCGGCTCTTCGTCCTCATCGTCGCCAACATAAAAGGTAAAATAACTGGAAGTAATCACATCGTACCGCAGGCCGACCCCGGAAATATCATTTTCGGTTACTACAATCCTGCCTTCATTATTATATGTGACATAATCTGCCTGCCATTTGTTTTTATAGGATACCCCATCTATTGTATATGTCTTTATCGTTTCTGAAGAAACCGAATTAGACATAAATATCCACTCGCCCCTCGTATCGGAACGCAGATCTACTAACGTATCGATTTCCTTGTTACAGGAAAAACAAAAAACTAAAACCAGGGCAATGAACAAAAAAGACGAACGCGACACTGATCGCATATGGTACAGGTTTAGTTAAGAGATACTTGTCAACAAAGGGGTCCCATTACATTGTATACGTCATTGAAATGCTAACCGTTTGTAGTGGGGTTCAAAAAGTAAGCCAAATCAACGAAATATTTGCCGTTATTGTTGCGAAATGATAAAATCGACGCGACAATTAAAAGCACAAATATTCCCCAAACAGGGTTATGACCTACATTTATACTATTCAATACCGATACGGATCCTATGATAAAACTTAAATGGTCATTAGTGGCCGGGTCTGCGTTATACTTTTACTGATCCACTTGTTCGTACATCAATAAATGCTGAATGGGTAAACCGTCGTACTGGTAAAACAGGCGAAAACCGTTGGCCGCAAGTTCTTTATTAAGTTGTTGAACCGTGGTTTTATGCAAAGGCTTAATGCGCACTTCGGGGTCTTCGCCCTTATATTCCATCAGCAAAATCTTCCCGTCTTTTTTTAAGGATTTTTTTATGGACTGCAGCATCTCGTGCGGGTATTCCAGTTCATGGTATACATCTACCATAATGGCAAAATCCAGGGCACCAGGTGGAAGGTTGGGCGATAAGGTATCTCCTTTTATGATCTCAACATTACGGCTATGCAGGGCCGCTTTTTTGTTTTGGAGATGGGCAATCATCTCATCCTGTATATCCACAGCATATACTTTACCCCGCGGTACCTTCCCGGCCAATTTAAAACTATAATATCCAGTGCCGGCGCCAATGTCGGCCAAAACGTCACCAGGTGATATATCCATTTTTTCAATAGCCAATTGAGTGTTTTCTTCCCCCGGCCGTTGCTCCCTTTCCAGCCAGTCCGAACCGGATGCACCCATTACATGCGCGATTTCTCTTCCAAAATAAAACTTGCCTATGCCCCCCGGTGAGGCTTTGCCGTAAGTATATATACTATCGGGTTTTGTTTTCTCATTACCCCTTTCCTGGGCATGGCAACCTCCGGCGCAAAAAACTAAATACACACTCACCAGCAGGAAGATATATTTCATATATCATACAATTGAATACTAAAGCTCCTGATTATTGAACACAATAGAAATTTTTTTTCGGGGCAAGGTTCCAGGCTACCACAACTCTGGTTCTGCCGTTGATAGATTGTTTCTCCGCAAACACTACCCTACTAAAAAAAGTGAGCCTTGTCCGTTCCCGGTATTGTTTTGCTGAGGATGCTTTTTTAATTACATTTCAGTACAAAAAAATACATGAAAAAGCTTGCTTTCCTTGTTTTCATAACCTGGCTTACCGGTTCTACCTATGCCCAACACTATAAAAACTTTAAAGTGTCTGTGTACTGCCGTGCATACGAAGTAAAAAAAATGAGTGACACAACAGCTTATTTAAAACCGCTTTGGAATGAAATTACAAGGCAACTCAAAGTAGACAAAGTATACCTGGAAACACACCGTGATTTGAATATTGTAGAGCAGCAAACGCTTGATATTGCCAAAAAATTTTTTAAGGATCGTGGAGTGGAGATTGCAGGTGGCATTACATTAACCATCAGTGAACCCAACCGTTTTCAAACCTTTTGCTACAGCAATGCCGGCGACAGGAAAAAGGTGAAAGAAATTTGCGAATACACTGCCCGGAATTTTGATGAATTTATACTGGACGATTTTTTCTTTACGAATTGCAAAGATGATGAAGCCATAAAAGATAAAGGAAATAAAAGCTGGACGCAATACCGCCTCGACCTGATGGCCGATGCCGCGCAGCAGATTGTGGTGGGACCGGCTAAAGCGGCTAATCCAAAAGTAAAGATCATCGTAAAATATCCCAACTGGTATGAGCATTTCCAGGGGCTTGGTTTTAACCTCGAAAAAGAACCGAAAATATTTGATGGGATTTATACCGGCACCGAAACCCGCGACGCCGTAGTGAGTGCGCAGCACCTGCAGCCTTACCTCGGCTATAATATTTTCAGGTACTTCGAAAATATTACACCCGGCAGAAATGGTGGTGGCTGGGTGGATCCATTTGGGTCCCGATATTCCGACAGGTATGCGGAACAATTTTGGATTACATTGTTTGCCAAAGCCCCGGAACAAACACTATTTGATTTCAGCCAGTTAAACAGGCCGCTTTCGCTATCTGACCGGTCACCATGGCAGGGCACAAATACCAGTTTTGACTATGATGAAATGTTGAAACCGGTAAACTACAATGGTGGAACACCGTCAAACGCTACTACCATTGCAAGGGTTGCAGGCTATACTTTTGAAAAAGTGGACAAATTTTTAGGAATGCTCGGCAATCCCATAGGTATAAAAAGCTATCGCCCCTATCATTCAAGGGGTGAAGATTTTTTGCAGAATTACCTCGGAATGATTGGCTTACCCATGGATATCCGCCCGGAGTTTCCGGCTGAAGACAGCGTAATATTATTAACCGAAGAAGCAAAGTTTGATGAGCAGATTGTAAGCAAAATAAAAAAACAACTCACACAGGGCAAATGGGTGATCCTTACTTCGGGACTACTAAAAGCCTTGCAGGATAAGGGATTAAATGATATTGCTGAATTAAAGGTTACAGATCGCAAAGCCCTGGTCCAGGATTTTACCGCAGGAACTTTTAGACTCATTCATACCGATAAGCCCATTCTTATTCCCCAGGTTGAGTACCTCACCAATGATTCATGGGAAATTGTTTCAGGGATAGATGGCGCGAACGGCTGGCCGATTTTGCATGATGCTGACTATTCAAAAGGTCACCTGTATGTTCTTACCATCCCGGACAACTTTGCAGATTTATACGACCTGCCCGCTGAAGTGTTGAATAAAATAAGATCGGTGTTGGGCAGGAAATTAAACGTGCAGGTAGAGGGGGAGTCGCAGGTAAGCCTGTTTGCGTATGACAACAATACTTTTATTGTTGAATCCTTCCTGGATAAAGAAACTGAAGTCAACATTCTTACACCCGGTCAACTTAATAAAATCAGGGATTTAAATACAAACGAAACCTACACCGGCAATTTGCGGAAGCCATCCAGGAGCTATACCGAAAAAAACATGCTCGAAAAAAACGTATATCCCATTGCCATAAAGCCACATTCATTCAGGGTTTTCAAAATTGAATAATGAAAAAACCATTCTTTGAATGAAAGCCATGTTTGTATTATGCTACCGGTCATTCTATTGGTTGGAGGGCCTGCATTCAATGATCGGAATTGCTTATCTCATGGCACTACATCTTACAGTTATAATGAAAGCCACTTGATAAAACGAAATAGGAACGAGGGGTTAAGCCTTACAATATATCCCGCTCTCTTATGTTATTGATCCTTATTTTAAGGGATGTGAGCCAGAGGCCTAATAATATATATCCCGGGACCGCCATTGTCCAGAATATCACAAACATTGGGATACTGACATCTTTCGGATTAATGGCCGGGTTACCACTGCTGCCCGGATGCAGGCTTTCCATCATACGGGGAATGATAAACAAAGTGGGAAAAAGCATCACATAGGCAAAGATGTTATACACCGAAGATGTTTTCGCCCGCTTGTCTAAATCGGTAAGGGAACCACGCAGAATGATATATGCACAGTAAATCAACAACCCGATTACTGTTCCGGTTAATTTAGGATCACCCGTCCAATAAGCGCCCCAGGTATATTTGGCCCAGAACATCCCGGTGCTCAGCCCAAGCAAACCAAAAAACAAACCTGTAGCCGCATATTCCTTTGCTATAAAATCAAACGCCAGCTTTCCGGTTCTTAAATATTTTATGGAATACACAACAGAGGTAGTAAAGAATGTCATCATGGCAACCCACAAAGGCGGGTGAAAAAAATAGTTCCGTATAGATTCTTTAATGTTGGGTTTAGCCGGCACCGGCATTAGTAAGCCAACCACCAGCATTGAAATCAATAAAACTATACAGAGTAACTTCCACCAAGGTTGCCTGGTCATAACGACAATATTTTTTGCAATGTACAACAATAACATTCGAACAAGTGGCTAAAAACATAGTAACAAAACACTTTTCCTGGTCAGGAAAATAATCTCGAAAAATGATTCTCAAGATGTGCACGCATGCCATTCCGGAACTGTTCGGGCGTTCCGTTTTCAAGAATATCTACCAATTCGTTGTGAGAGACAAAAGTTTTGAAAAGAGGTGGATCTTTTAGCAGCACGCTATTGTGTACATAGTCGAACACCGGCAAAAGCATTTTCTGAAATTTTTTCAAGGCGTTGTTCCCTGTTATTTCGTATAATTTGCCATGGAACTTTATTTCATGACTGATATTAAATAAATGGTACTGGGTAGCCGGAGGTTCGTTGCTTACAATTTCTCTTAATTCACGAATATCTTCTTTGGTGATGCGATGGAATAAGAAATCGGCC
>DASUFG010000397.1:0-3137 GCA_036274715.1 Agriterribacter sp. | reverse complement strand
ATGCGCGCAGGGCGTCAATCCTGTCTTCATCAGACTGGCTAACCTGCTCGATAAGGTATTTGGTGAGCGGTAAATTACGAACGCCGGCCATCACCATAGGTTTTATATTGCTGATTTTTATAGAAGCAGGCAGGTCCCAGAAAGAACCATTTTTTAAGAATTTGGTGGAGAACCCGGCATACGGTCCGAACAATAATGATTTTTTGCCATCAAATACCCTGCTATCTAAATGCGGCACGAGCATGGGCGGCGAACCTACGGCTGCTTTTCCGTACACTTTTGCATGATGGCGTTCAATGACATCATTGTTATTGCAAATCAGCCATTGCCCGCTCACCGGAAAGCCCCCGTAGCCTTTGCTTTCGGGAATCCCCGATTTTTCGAGTAAAGGCAACGATCCGCCACCTGCTCCAATAAAAACAAATGGGGTTTTGATGGTTGATTTTTTATCGGTAGTAAGGTTTTTAATTTTTATTTTCCACAAGCCATTAGCATCTTGTTGCAAATCGCTCACTTCATGCGCCAGGTGCAATTTAATATTGGGAAAATCAAACAAATAGCGAAACAGTTTGCGCGTAAGGGCACCAAAGTTTACATCGGTGCCAATTTCCATGCGCGTTGCCGAGCATGTGAACCCTGCATCTCTTCCTTCCATCACCAGCGGCATCCATTCTTTTAATTGCATGGCGTTTTGCGAATATTGCATCCCCTCAAACAGGTCGTATTGTGTAAGCGCTTCAAAACGCTTTTTCAGGTAAGCCACATTGTCTTCGCCTTCCACAAAACTGATATGGGGAATAGAACGGATAAAATCGGCCGGGTTCCGGATATAGCCTTTTTCTATTAAAAACGCCCAGAACTGGCGGCTGTGAATAAACTGTTCGGCAATTTTTATCGCTTTACTGCAATCAATGCTGCCATCTTCTTTTTCGGGTGTATAATTTAACTCGCAAAAAGCGGAGTGGCCGGTACCGGCATTATTCCAGGCATCGGAACTCTCAGCCGCCACCGTATCTAACCTTTCTACTACATGAATAGTCATACCGGGCTCTAGTTCTTTTAGCATAATGCCCAATGTGGCGCTCATAATTCCGGCACCTATCAGCACTACATCAGGATTCGTGGTGTGTGACTTTCTCATATTCCTCTGTTTACTATTATGGCACTCACATCAAAATTGTACATGTTTATTATGTAATGATGCTGCCTACCATGCTGCAAATTTATGACAGAAATAAAATGGAAAGTACCTGGGTAACGGACCCGGGGCGTATCGGCAGTATTTTTCGAAAGATTGACGATTTTTTTACCCATAATTCTACAGTTTGTTCGCCGATTTTTTTGTCGGGCAAAATGTATAGAACTAAAAGAATATTGCATATAGTGTTGAATATCAATAAGTTGTCTACTATTCGACGATCAGTCATTTTCGACGGCCTGTTTATTGAAATGTATAAGGCAAATGAAATGAATTCAATCAATAAAAATATAAGACATGAAAACAGTAACAGAAATATTTGAAATTTTTGCCGGTGAGCGGCCCTACATGATAAAAGCCACCTCTTACTTCAACGGGCGCGAAAAATTGCGTTTTAGGGTAACTGTGAATAACAGCCCGGTTTGTGTTTTTGGTTGGGACGAAGACCTGGATCGTTTGGCGATAATGCAGGATTCACGTAACCCGTTTATTCATCCTGCAGCTGAACTAGCCATTGCACGGAAGCTGGAAAGCATTTATACTAAGAAATTAGCGGCTTAATTTTTCTTAGTCAGAATTTGTTGAGCCGGATCTATGAAATTCACGCATAATGTGCGTTGCGAGAGCAACGTACATTTTTTGTGATTATCAATTCCTGACTTTCACTCATCGTAATAGGGTAAAAAAGCAATTCTCCAATATTTCGATTACAGGATATTTTTTCAGTAATAACTCCAAACCCAGGTTTCGACCATTTTTTCCCTATTTACTTATGTTTTGCTGCTAGGTTTATGCGAAACATAATAATACATTTTAGTGCGCAAGTTTGTTGATATCGCTTTCTGCCGCCGGGGAAACATTCCTGAACAATTCATCTGGTGCCTTTGAGGAAAAGGCTTTTACTTCCTTTATGAAATGGGCCTGGTCGAAGTACCCATACTCATGAACAATATCCGACCATTTTTTACCAGGATTAACGACTTTATGCTCAAGGGCGCTATTGAACCTTGTTATGCGTGCATATAATTTGGGCGGCATGCCAACTTCATCGGCAAATCGTCGCTCAAAATTTCGAAAGCTCATATTGGCATTATGTGCCATTCTATTAAGAGAAAAATTACCCCTATCCTTTTCAATCAGTTCAGAACTATAAGCAATGCTCTTCGTATAGCTTTTGTGTTTTTGCCTCGACATTGCACGCAAGAGGTATGCGTCCATATGCCCTGTCATTTCAAAAATATTTTTGGATGAAGCTAATTCACCGATGAGCAGGTTAATCTCGTTGCCTAATACAGCCTCAACAGGGATAATCGTGTCGATCAGTGTTTTTTGTGGAATACCGAATATAGCGAACAAGCCATTGCACCTGAATTGCACGCAAAACAATTCAAAATTTCCTTTAAAGCAACTATAGCCTTTTGATTCTGTTAAAAGGGCAACAATTGTACTCGAAGCACTGCCCAGCAATTCATCTGAATCATTTCTTACTTCACAAAATTTGTCTTTTAAAAACAGCGTCATATAAGATTCCTGTACCGCGTGCATATATTTTCGTAATTCCATTTGCCCGGTATCAAATGTTCGTAAGGCGTAACCACTTACAAAAGGTTGCAGCAAAGGCGCAGGGTTTATTCGCTTGGTCGACACCATGGTAAAGTTGTCGTTTTTTTACAATCAGGTAATTTTTATTGATATTAATTTCAATTGACAGATACAACTTACCTACTATAGTAGTTCGTTGTAAAGGTCCTAATCCCAATGTATAAGGATTTTACTGAGCAGGTTAATTGTAAAATATTGGTATCGGGTTGTATTACTAATATAATCTTTAAAATGAAGAAAATATAAGAGTGACCGGATTTTTTCATCCAAAACATCTTCAAAACGCCTCCATGATATTTCCCGCGATTAAAATGCCGGGGCGAGTAAGTGGGCTGTT
>DASUFG010000396.1:0-6435 GCA_036274715.1 Agriterribacter sp. | reverse complement strand
AAGTTCGTAACGGTTGTTAGCGTGAAGCCTCACAGAGATTTCCTTATCCTCTTCATAAATATGCATGCTGATGATCGCCCACTGATCATCATCTACAAAATCGAAACGAATTTCTACAGGGTCTTTGGTCACTACGTCTGTTACCAACTTTTCAATCAACTCAGCGGCATGGTTTTTTACCAGTTCTTCGTAATTCATATCGTCTTTTAAAATTTTGTAAAAGTAACAACCAGGAACTGATTTTGAAAATCGGCGCAGGACGTTAAGCACCTTAATTGCATAGTAGATCGTGAGCTTCTCCGCGGTATCTGACTGCGCTTAGCGCTGTGTTGGCTGGCGACGCTGCGGTAGGCAAGGAGTAGGCGGATTAGTTTGTAGCAGGGCTAATGAAATTTTCTAGCTATCTGTTGTAGATTTGGCAAATGAAAGACGGTGACATTTCACTGCAACGTTCCCTTGCTTGCGCACAAAGGTTTACGCGAGGATATATTGCGGAGAAGTAAAGAAAAACCCTTCAAACTTTGAAGAATATAAACATAATATGTAGTCGACGTTTCCAAACTTGATAAAAATGCGGAGACGGCGAGATTTCCCGACCCATCGGGACGATACAGTTTCCCACAAATCTTCCTGCTATCAAAAATGCGGAGACGGCGAGATTCGAACTCGCGATACAGTTTCCCGTATACACACTTTCCAGGCGTGCTCCTTCAACCACTCGGACACGTCTCCATTTTGTTATATTGCTAAGAACTATTTTTAACCTTGTTATCGTATCTGCGATACAGTTACCCGTATGCACACTTTCTCCCGCACGTGCGGGACTCCTTCAACCACTCGGACACGTCTCCTGATTACTTTATTGCTAAGAACTATTTCGAAACTTGCCACCCTTACCCCTGATACAGTTTCCCGTATACACACTTTCTCCCGCACGTGCGGGACTCCTTCAATCCCGCCACGGCAGGAACACGTCTCCATTTTGTTATATTGTTAAGAACTATCTTAAAACTTGCTGCTGTTGTCCGCCATACAGTTTCCCGTATACACACTTTCTCCCGCACGTGCGGGACTCCTTCAACCACTCGGACACGTCTCCATTTTGTTATATTGCTAAGAACTATTTTTAACCTTGTTATCGTATCTGCGATACAGTTACCCGTATGCACACTTTCTCCCGCACGTGCGGGACTCCTTCAATCCCGCAACGGCGGGAACACGTCTCCATTTTTGGGGACTGCAAAAATAGTATTATTAGCCATAACGCAGGCGGGCATTGGCATTTATTTTTCGGTGAGTTCCCCTTTTAAAGAGATGGTCAGCAATTGTTTCACCTGTTGTACCGGCAAATCCTGCCCCAATAACCACATCAGTTTGGTAACCGCAGCCTCAAAAGTCATATCATGGCCGCTAATAACCCCTATTTCCAGCAGGTGAGCACTGGTTTCGTAACGACCCAATTCAACCGATCCTCCATCACACTGCGTTCTGTCAACGATAATAATATCCTGCTCAATGGCTTGTTTGAGGCAATTGATAAACCATGGTGCTGTAATGGTATTTCCATTTCCAAAGGTTTCCATGATTACGGCTTTCAGTCCGGGAGTTCCTAAAACGGAGCTTACTGCTGACTGCGTTATTCCCGGAAACATTTTGAGCACCGCTATATTGGTATCGAGATTAGTATTAATGGTAAAAGGCTCTGCGCTATGATCGGCTATAGCGGCCTCCCTGTATTGTATATCAATGCCCGCCTCGGCAAGAGCGGGGTAATTGAACGACTGAAAAGCTTCAAATTTCTCGGTATTGAATTTTTTGGTACGGTTGCCCCTGAATAAGAAATAGTCAAAATAAATACAAACCTCGGGCACCAGTGCCTGGCCATTTTTTTTGGCGGCCGCAATTTCCATGGCAGTGATGATATTCTCTTTGGCGTCTGTTCGTATTTCGCCAATCGGCAATTGAGAGCCGGTAAGGATTACCGGTTTGCCTAAGTTTTCCAACATAAAACTAAGGGCCGATGCCGTGTAAGCCATGGTATCGGAGCCGTGCAATATAATGAACCCATCATAATTCACGTACTCCTTATGAATGAGGTTTGCCAATTCTATCCATATTTCCGGCGACATATTGGAGGAATCGATCGGTGGATTGAATGAGTGCATATCAAAATCATAGCCCCTTTTACCGATCTCCGGAATATGGTATTTTATTTCGCGGAGGCCCATGGGCACCAGGGTGCCGGTGGCCTCATCGAAAGCCATTCCGATGGTACCACCGGTATAAATGACGAATAATTTTGTGCCGGGTGAAAAATCGACTGCCATGTTTAACCATGATTTTGAAAAACGAATGTAGCATTTGCGGAGGTGATCCGGGCAACCTCCCCGGGAGTACTGTTCTTGATGTCTGCCAATGCCGCGATAATATAGGTCAAATATGCACTTTCATTTCTTTTACCCCGCCTGGGCACAGGTGCCAGGTAGGGAGAATCGGTTTCAAGTACCAGGTGTTCCAGGCTGATATCTTTTAACACTTCCGTGAGGCCGGATTTTTTATAGGTAAGCACACCGCCAATGCCAAGGTAAAATCCCAGCTTGATGATTCTTTCAGCTTCCTCCACCGTTCCTCCAAAGCAATGAAAAATACCTGTTAACCCGCTTCCTTTGTATTCCGATACCACATCAATACATTGCTGCATGGCCTCCCTGCTGTGTATTACAATCGGCAGTTGGTTTTGCAATGCTAATTCAATTTGTTTTCGGAATGCTTCAAATTGCTGCTGCTCAAAGCTTTTGTCCCAATAAAAATCAAGACCTATCTCTCCCACAGCAGCAAATTTTCGCTTTTGCAACCAACCTTCTGCGATCTGTAACTGTTGCTTGTAATCCGATTTAACCGAGCAGGGATGCAAGCCCATCATGGCTATGCAAACACCGGGATAGTTTGCTTCCAACTGCAGCATAGGTTCAATAGAATCGCTATCAATATTGGGGAGATAAAATTGCTGAACACCTTGCTGTTGCGCATGAGTTATGACCTGCTCAATATCATTCTCAAATTCTTTTACGTATAAGTGGCAATGAGTATCAATAACCATCATGATGTTGCTATTACTATACTTTATACAACCTATGCTTCAAATGAAGGTGCGCTGGCATTACATTGTGGCAGAACAGTTATAATACGCTCTTTTCATGTTTTTGATTTTTGCAAAACCCCTCGTACAGCCGTTCATATAAATGTTCGTATTGAGGTATAATGCGGTGGATGTCGAATTGTTCAGCACGTTTTTTTGCATGCTCCCTGAACTGGTGAAAGGTGTGCTCATCCTTTAAGATATCAATGGCATATTGCCCCATTTGATCGGTATTGCCAACATCACCCATAAAACCGTTTTTGCCCTGCGTAATGATTTCGGGTATCCCTCCTACGTTGGTCGCCACTACAGGTGCCCCACCGGCCATCGCCTCCAGCGCCGACAAACCAAAACTTTCATATTCCGACGGCATCAGAAACAGATCGGTAATCGCGTAAATGTCTTCCATATCCTGTTGCTTACCCAAAAAGCGTGTTACATCGCACAAATCGAGTTCCCGGCATAAATCCTCGGCCATTGGCCTTTCCGGGCCATCACCTACCAGTAATAGCCGCGAAGGAATGGTTTCGTTGAGCTTTTTGAATATACGGATAACATCTGCAATGCGTTTTACCTTCCTGAAATTGGAGGCGTGTAAGATAATGCGTTCTTTCTCCGGGGCAATTACCTTCTTGAAGGCGTCAATGGGTTTCTTGCTGAAACGGCTTACGTCAACAAAGTTGTAAATGACTTCTATATCTTTTTCAATATTAAATGTGCGGTAGGTTTCTTCCTTTAAATTTTCGGATACAGCGGTGATCGCATCGCTTTGATTAATGGAAAAAGCAACTACAGGGGCATAGGTTTTGTCGCGTCCTACCAGGGTTATATCGGTACCGTGCAGTGTGGTAATTACAGGAACGTATTTATTTTCCTTTTCAAGAATCTTTTTTGCCATATAGGCGGAAGAAGCATGCGGGATGGCATAATGTACGTGCAAAAGGTCGATGGCGTTATTTTTTACCACGTCTACCATGGCACTGGAAAGAGCGGATTCGTAAGGAGGATAATCGAATAGTGGATAGGTTGGTACCCTCACTTCATGGTAAAACATATTGGCGCGGAACCCGGTTAACCTTACCGGCTGTTGGTAAGTAATGAAATGAACATTATGACCTTTGTCTGCAAGAGCTATACCCAGTTCTGTGGCCAGCACACCGCTTCCGCCAAAAGTGGGATAGCAAACAATACCAATATTCATATGTTTGTTTTGTTTTTAAAGATCAACGAAGTTAACCATTAATGCCGGGTAAGGGACAAGGATGAGAAAGTGATTTTTAAGTTATATTCTTGCCAAATAATGTCATTGGGATTTGTTAAATTGGAGTCTCAAAGTATAATATGAAAAAATTCCTTCGCATTTTTTTATTGGTCGCGATACTTTTTTTTGCCGGATTCATATATATACGTTATTATTTTGTCCTGGGCGAAGGGGTGAAGTCGGGTGAATTAAATTACTGTGTAAAAAAAGGATATGTTTTTAAAACATACGAAGGAAAGCTTATCCAATCAGGCCTGCGCTCCCGTAGCCCTAATACCATTCAATCGTACGACTTCGAATTTTCCGTGGCAAGCGAAAAAGTAGCCATGCAGTTAATGTCCAATTCCGGCAAAGTATTCGACCTGCATTACAAGGAATATAAAGGCGCCCTCCCCTGGCGCGGTTTTAGCAAGTATATCGTAGATAGCATTATGGCAATGAAAGATCCCGGGACCAACGGTATTATACGATAATTTTTGTGGGCGCGACTAACAAACATGAAACAACAGGTACTGAAAAGGCAAGATAGCAACTGCTATCGACGCATTGCATTTCCGGTATCATCATCTCCCCAATAAAAAAATGGCTGGCTGTTTATGAATATCAGGAAGTTCCTTCTTCCAGTCCGCAATACTCTTTGTTTTGATGTATTCCCCGGGCGATGTTATGGAAGCGGCTATACATAACCGGGTTAAAGGGTTACAGGTTTTACAAATCGTTTCCAGTAACTGGTTATTGCGATAGGGGGTTTCTATAAAGATTTGAGTGCAGTTGTTTTTGAGTCCATCATTCTCAATCGCTTTTAAGGATTTTGTTCTGCCGGCAATATCCACCGGCAAATAACCCCAAAACTTAAATTGTTGCCCGTTCATGCCACTTGCCATCAATGCCAGGATGATGGAGTTTGGACCTACCAACGGTTTCACCAGGGCACCCATAGCCTGGGCAGCTTCCACTAAAATTTGCCCTGGATCGGCAATGCCAGGGCAACCGGCTTCGCTAATGATGCCTATCGTTTTGTTATTGTTAAGTGCTGCCGTAAAAATCGATTTTACACTTTCCTCCGCTTTGTGTATGGTATGCCATTCAACATCATCAATCACCATTTCTTTCCAGATGCTTTTTAGAAAGCGCCGGGCCGTTCTTTCATTCTCAACAAAAAACACACTGCAGTGTTTAACGCTGTCAACAATATATGCCGGTATGGTAGGTAATGCGTGTTCATCAATCACGGTAGGTATTAAATATAAGGTGCCTTTGTTTGTTTGAGACATGATGTCGATAGTTGATGATTAGAAACAGTCCGAAGGTATGAAATTTGAAAGCCACCGAAACGGGGCCAGAAAGGAGAACAACGCCAGGTGACCGGCTGGGTGAGTACACAGCAACCCTCCCGTGTATCCCTGTGGTATGCTGATGCATTACTCAAATTAAATGACCTGTTGCGTATCCGTTTATACGACCGGTATCGCTTTATTTGCGGGAATTTTGTTCAGGTAGGCATTCGCGTCATGTACCAATGCTTCTTTAGGAAGCCATTGCCACCATACTCCAAGGTCCCTTTGTATAATATTGGTGTAAAATGCCGGGAGCTTTTGAGTGGCGCCTTCAAAAAAGGGCATAAAGCTCTTATCCTCTTTAAGGTGTTTTCGTACTTTTTTAAAAAAGCGCAGGCGGCCATAGCCTTCCGATGATATGGCACGCATTATATTCATCCATCGGCAGGTAGGATCTGTAATAGCCATGAAGCGTTTGTAAATTGCCTTTTTCGAAAAGGAATATTCCGTTAAATTAATCACCTTATCGTAAAAATCGATCCATTCATAATTTTTCGGCTTGAGGTTCATGGCCAGGTGATTGTTCAGAAAATGAAATGGGAACGGCAGTACGCGGCCTTCGCGTTGATATTCCAGATTAAGTGGGGCGGCTTCGCCAAAAGCCGTGAGCAGGGAATAGCCCGGGAATGCAGCGGGGCAGAGGTCAATGAAACGTTTGGTGAGTTCAAACGGCTCGTCACCGGAATCACAATCCATAC
>DASUFG010000395.1:0-4025 GCA_036274715.1 Agriterribacter sp. | reverse complement strand
ATCCATATCAAAACTTCTTAAATAGTGCAGAAACGGCAATATCACTCGTAGTGATTAATGGAACCCCAAGATATGGCTATACTTCATTAATGAACCATTGGACGGCCAGGAAAGAGAAGATAAAAACAGGTGAAAAGGATTACAGGCTTCACCTGAAGCAGGTTACAGGCGATCCCATAGTGGGGTCTCTTACATTCAGCGCCGCCAAAAGAAAACTCAGCCGGGGGTTGAAAGACCTACCCAACATGGCCCAAAAATTAGAATCAAAATCCTTTCCATCACTTTCTATAGGAAAGTCCCATACTCATCCTCAGTGGTTTCTCCAATTGGATCATAACGACCAGGTTGAAGGTGAAAAATTTCGTTTGGCTAAAGCTTTACACCAGGTGAGTGCTCATGCAGCAGCCAGGCCTTTGTCGCAAATCCTCGGCAAAATAGACCTTGACCCGGCAACAGTGGCTGATGACAAGAACTTTTTAGTGAAAATTAAGGCGGAAAGAAATTTGCCTCAATATGTAAAGGACGAACTTGAAAAAATGTACATGAAATAGATAGCCCCAATAAAATGGCCTTCCTTGAGTAAAAGCAATATAAATATGCGTTTTACTCAACCCGGCAGTATTGTCTCAAAGTGATCGCTTTATTCTTGATGTCTGTTATCGTATTAAAAAATGTCCGCCCTTATGGCAGCAAAGCCCTGAAAAAAGGCACTAGCTCATTTGCCAGCATAGCGTGATCTTCAACGTTAGGATGCCCACTGCACCCCCTTGCCTGCATAGGTTTGAATAAATACAGGGCCAGTGGTTTGGCGGTGGTATGCAAACTATCTGCGTGCTGCTTCACGGCTGCGAGGCAATTTTCCAATACCGTACGTTTTTCATCATGCACCATGGCACTGCTTAACAATGCTACCTGGGCCTTTGGATATTTGGAATGCACCAGTTGTACAAAGCGGATATAGTTGTTTACAAATTGACTGCTGTCGAATGGCAGTCTTTCTTTCTTTCCATCGCCATTGCTCAAATCATTGGTGCCAAGCGCAATGCTCACAATATCCGGGCTATAGGCAGAAAAATTCCATTGATGCAGACTGCCTTCGTGGAAACCGGTTTTCTCATACACCTGCAACATATTTGGGCCATCACTATTCCAGTTGCGGTACATACCAATGCCACTAACACTGCTCAATATAAAATGGGTGCCTAACGCTCGTGCTACTCTTGGTCCATAGGCGTAATATGCATTATGCTGATCGTGATAAGCGCCGCTGCCACAAGGCACTTCCGACGGATCGGCCGCTGCGCCACAGGTAATGCTGTTGCCGATAAATTCGATTAATGGTGCATTTTTGGGTTTGATGGCCTGGATATTTTTACCTGTCACCTGTTCAATAACGATTGCACCGGTATGCGCCTCGGTGGCTTTATAAATCCATACCGTGTGTTTGCCCGTAGTTCCTGCTGAAATGACGATAGGTTCCTTTGAGCCGGCCTCTAATTTTATCCTTTTCACGAAAACACCATCCAGCTCATACTGCAGGTAATTATGTCCCATTGTTTCGGGTAGGGTTGCATATATGCTGCAGCTATTACCGTAAAAACTAAATCCAAAATGCACCCCGGAACTGATCAGTTCTAACTTTTTTTGATCATTCCATATATATCTGCCATAGGGCTCCAGGGAAGTAGCAGGAAGCACATTGCCGCTGGTATTTATTTGAGTCGTAGAACAACCCAGATGTATCAGCAAAAAAAGCGGGAAGAACTTAATTTTCATAAATGACTTTTGTTTCGGACAAAGCATGAAATAAATCGGGTTTCCACTACTAAGGATTGCGGTTACCCGTGCCTTATTCGTTATTCCGTTTGTTTAGTGCTGTTGTAAATGTTTTCAATTCTTTTATCGGGAATAAACCATATACCGGCTACCAACACATACATGGCAACTGCCGCCCACGAGGAAAGGAAACTTAATAATATTCCCACCAGGTAAAACACAACCGATAAAATCCCCTTTCGGTCGTTTCCAAGCGCCTGCGCCAACACAGAATTTTTTCCATGCAGGTTTGCGAGACAATGTGCGAGAAAATAATAGGCAACACCGGCCATAAAAGCTACAACACCATATATAGCCACAGGAATCGGTGAAAAATGATTTTCGCCCATCCAGCCAGTAACAAACGGAAACAGGGAAAGCCAGAACAACAGGTGCAGGTTGGCCCATAGTACACTGCCATTTACTTCCTTGGCGGCATGCAGCATATGATGGTGATTGTTCCAGTAAATACCGATATAAATAAAACTCAGTACATAACTTAAAAAAACCGGCAGTAAAGGCTGTAGTGCGGCAATAGATGCCTCGTGGGGCACTTTCATTTCCAGGACCATGATGGTAATAACGATGGCCAGCACACCATCGCTAAAAGCTTCCAGTCTTCCTTTTGTCATTATTATAGCTATTAAGAAGCTGTAATATAATTATTCTGCAAGATTTCGGCCAGTTGTATGTATCCCATACAAAAAGCGAACTGAGGATGATGAACCAATCTATTGCTCTTTGTAACTTTAGAACATGAAACGCTATCGGAAAATAACCTGCTTATCTGCTTCACTACTTTTCATTTCATCATTAACTATGGCACAGATGGCTGATCCATATCAGCCAGACTTCAGCGCCCCACCCTCCGTTCCACAAATGGAGCTCGTTTGGAACGATGAATTTAATAAAGATGGTAAACCTGATGCCGCCAACTGGACCTATGAAAAGGGTTTTGTAAGAAATGAAGAACTGCAATGGTACAAACCGGAGAATGCCTGGTGTAAAAATGGATTATTGATTATTGAAGGCAGAAGCGAAAAAACAGCAAACCCAAATTATAAAGCCGGTGATAAGGATTGGCGGAGAAACAGGCAATATGCCGAATATTCTTCAGCCTTGTTAAAATCACGTGGGTTACAGCAATGGACGTTTGGTCGATTTGAAATACGTGCCAGGATCGATACTGCCATGGGATCGTGGCCGGCGATATGGACGCTGGGAACCGGTGCTGCGCCCTGGCCCTCCTCCGGTGAAATTGACCTGATGGAATTTTATCGTATCAACGGTACACCAACTATCCTGGCAAATGTTGCCTGCGGTACCGACACACAGTACAAAGCCAAATGGTTCAGCCAAAAAATACCGTTTGCCAATTTTACCGCACAGGATAAAGACTGGCACAAAAAATTTCACATTTGGAGAATGGATTGGAATGAAGAGTCGATCCAGCTTTTTATTGATGATGTGTTAGTGAATAAAACCCTGTTAGCCGACGCAGTAAATGCTGATGGATCCACCCCTTTTCTGCAGCCGCAATATCTTTTGTTAAATTTAGCCCTCGGCGGAAATGGGGGAGTACCATCAATCAGGAATAATCCCATTACATTTGAAGTGGATTATGTACGCGTTTATCAAAAAAAACAATAAGTCAATCGATTTATTGGCGGTGTAGTGCAGAAATAAAAAAGTCATGCCTGGTGACTGTTTGTTCCTGATCATTCTGTTCAAAAATATTTTATCTTAGGGAGATCAACTTCAGTAAATAAGAGCGCTCATGAAATTTGCATTGCTTTCTGTTACCTATGGAGGATTGTTTTATAAAGGACCTGCTTTGTCGCTTGAGCAACAGATATACAAAGCAAAGAAACTCGGATTTGACGCCCTTGCAATCGAAACCAAGCGACCGGTAGCTTCTCCGCTCGACCTTACAAAGTCCGACCGCCAGTTTATTAAAAGCCTGGCCGCAAATGAAGGCATATCTTTGTGTGCAATAGAAAGTCTTTCGAATTTCGCGGGGAGGCATATGGAAGAAAGAGAAAATAATTTTGCTATGATGCGCCTTGTGCTTGAACTTGCAGGAGATTTGGGTCTTGATTTGGTAAAGATATTTGCAGCATGGCCGGGAATTATCAACGATGAGGAAGAGGTGGCTATGTATGGGCAGTTTGAACGAGGAAAATATTATAAACGTTTATTTCCTGCTGAGT
>DASUFG010000394.1:0-2877 GCA_036274715.1 Agriterribacter sp. | reverse complement strand
CACCAAATAATAATCCAGACAATATTATATGGCGCAGTTTATCAAAATTACAGAGCAGGCTTCTGCTTACCGGCACCTGGAAAAAATGCCCGTTGCTGAAATTCTGACCCATATCAATAACGAAGACAAAAAAGTTCCGCTCGTAATAGAAAAAGTGATACCGGAAATAGAAAAGTTGGTAAATGTTGCTGTAGACAAAATGCTGGCTGGTGGCCGGCTGTTTTATATCGGTGCGGGAACAAGTGGCCGGCTGGCTATTGTAGACGCGAGCGAATGTCCACCCACTTATGGCGTATCAGCCAACCTGGTTATCGGTATTATTGCCGGCGGAAAAAAGGCAATGACCCAACCCGTTGAATTTGCTGAAGATAGTGTTACGCAAGGTTGGGAAGACCTTGAGAAACATCATGTAAACAAAAAGGATGTGGTAATCGGCATTGCGGCGAGCGGCACCACACCATATGTTATTGCAGCATTAAAAACCTGCCGGCAACATAAAATTGTAACCGGTTGCATTACGAACAACCCCGGCTCTCCTTTAACAAAGCAGGCAGACTACCCCATTGAATTACCTGTAGGGCCAGAGTTTGTAACCGGCAGCACGCGCATGAAAAGCGGTACCTCGCAAAAATTGGTACTCAATATGATCTCCACTTCCATTATGATTCAATTAGGCAGGGTGGAAGATAACAAGATGGTGAACATGCAATTGAGTAATGCAAAGTTGCTGGACAGGGGCGCCCAAATGCTGATGGAGAAATTGGCCATTACGGACTATGCAATAGCTAAAGCATTGCTGGTAAAATATGGAAGTGTAAAAAAAGCCATGGAATCAAAGGGGAGTACAAAGCCGAACCCTGGAATAGCGAAATCCGAATGCCCGTAAAGTGAATTTCGAACCTCGCTGTAACTGATGAATGAAATTTATGTCGGTGTCTCTATTCCTTTTAATAGATTATATTCTCCCATTAAGACGCTTTAGTGTTAGAAGTTCATATTTTATTTGATTCCCTCCGTTGTATTTCGAATTTCCGATTTAGGGCTTATCCGGGACCTGTACCTTGCTTCTTCACCGCTTTCTTCCCTCCATTGCGGCTTTATATTTCTCATGCATGATCTGTTGCACGGGCACATTTTTGATTTTGCTTTCCAGCCACGAAATAATATCTAAATACATGAATGAGCGGTTTTCAATGGGGTTGTCCTTGTATCTTTCCAGTTTGCCTTTTAGGGCGATAAAAGCAACTCTTACCTGCTTTTTGTCGAGGTGAAATGACTTTTTCAAAAAGCGAAAGATTTCTTCCTCCACAACACTCAGGTTTTGCATTTTGGCCATAAAACGGTACACCGACTTTACCAGGTATTCGAGCAAATCATAATTACCCAATTCGTAATGGGCAATCAAATGCAATAACCTCGAATAACACTGCAGGTCGGTTCTGAGGTCTACTTTCCAGTTAATGATGCGGTTCAGGTATTCAATGGATTTTTCATTATCGCCACTGCCAAAGTACAGGCAGGCAATTTTATAGTAGAATACCAATATGCGGTGCCGGTCCATCTTCAACCGAAACTCTACAATCTTTTCTTCAATTTCCGGAATAACTTTTAAGCCTGCGGTAAAACTCCCTTCAAGGAAGTGCTTGTTCAGTTTGGCGGTATACAGGTATATAAAAGAGTGCACCCGGTTATTATCGTTGATGTTGGCCTGCCTTGAGTGGTAAAAATGCTCAAAATTACTCAGCACCATATTGAATTTGTCGTAATTCTGCAATACAAAATGAGCGTTGAGTAGATTATGGAGCCCCTTGATATACAAAGGGGTGTCTACCTTCTGCATCAGCGGTTCTTGTTCAAAAGCATCCACCCATTTCTGGCAATAGCGGTAATACATGAGCAGGTCCTGCAAAATAAATCCATACCAGCAATAGCTTTCGTAAAGGTAGTGCCTTTCATAAAATCCTTTATATTGGCCGGCCGACTTAGGGAGGTTGGATTCAAAAAAAGCTTTAATAGCAATCCTGTCTTTATTATCGCGGGCATGCCCCAGGTTAATATACCAACTGTACAGTTGTAAAGAAAGATTGGATAATTTGTTCATCATATTCAGTTGGTCGCCTGCTTCCTCTACCTCATTGGCCAATGTTTCTGCCCTGTTTTCAATGCTCCGGGTAATATATAATGCCTCTATTTTCTTTTCAAAAATCAAGGCCTGTAACAGGTAGGTGAGTTGGTGCTGCTCCCTTGCATCGTGTTTTAGCCGGTCTAGTGTTTTAAGGCTTTGCAGGTAAAGCCCTTTATCGTAAAGGATACGCGAATAATCGATAAGTTCCTGAAGCTGAAGTTGAATGTTGTCTTCGTCTTTTAATACGCGGAGACTGGCTAAAATTTGGCGGTAAAGATGCGATTTCAGATTAGAGAGCTGCTGCTTTTTAAGGTCGGTATTTCTTTTTAAAAGAGATTCTTCATCATAATCCTCCAGCTTGTCCAATGCGTCAAACAACTGAACCGTCTTCATGTCCGGGGTTGCAATATTTCGTTGAACAAAAAGCTTAAAATTTCGTTTTTCAGCCTTTTCGAGTGATTTAACCAACTGAAATAGTTCGTCTGTGGATCGTTTGGGCATCGTAATCAAATTTCTTTTAGGCTATTGATCGTCAATAGTTTAAGCAATAAAATCCCTGCTTGCGCAGCGTAATATAATGTTTAATTTGGTTTTATTCCGATGTTGTGATCGGGTACATTCGTAAATGGATATCAAATATCCGATTTTTAATAAACAATCAATAATGGGCAGTTGCCTGTTATACTGTTCTGAATATATCCGCTAAAATCCATCTATGTCGCAAAACAAGATTTATATTTTTGACACCACAC
>DASUFG010000393.1:0-13819 GCA_036274715.1 Agriterribacter sp. | reverse complement strand
TGTAAGCTGGGCATTTGCGGCTACATTGAGAAATAGTAAGCTGATAATGAAACTGGTTTTTGTCATGATTTTTGTTTCTAATTAAGCCAAACAGCTACTAACATAACCAAACTACTTCTATTCCACTTTTATTTTGAATGTTGAAGCGGGTAATTGTTCGGCGTTGACGAGGTTGGCATCTGTAAATGATTTCCAGCCATAATATACAAATGCGGGTTTGGTTTTTACGGGTATAATTACATTTTTTCCATGAATGGTGGCCGGTATTTCATGCACTCCATCTATATAAAAACCCCGCAATGGCTCCCCATCCGGCGTGCCTAATCCATGGTCTGCATACCGGAATGATACAATAATTTCGCCTCGCCCGACCGGGTCGTTCGGGTGGGTTCTTTTGTAAACTGCTTTTAGCGGTAACGGTCCCGATGGAACAATATTGATGTGGTAGGTTTTATCCAAAGCCCAATTGGCCAACCGGTCACCCACCGCTTTTTTATTGGTGGGATGTACATCGTCTCTAAAACCGATGTCACTGCAAACTGCCATACCGCTGTTGGAGATGCTGGTCATCATTTTTCTTTGTTCATCGCGGAATTGCGGCCATAACTGCCCTTTATATTTTACGGTGTCGATAGCGGATAGCTGCACATAATAAAAGGGCAAGCGCGGTTGCTTCCATCCCTTTCTATATTCGTCAACCAATAAAGACGTCAATGCGCCGTATTCCTCCACTCTTTGTATTTCCTGTGCATTGCTTTCGCCCTGGTAACATAATATGCCTTTCACCGGCATTGGTAAAATCGGTTCAATGCCACCCGACCAGGCGAACCCGGGTTTGAACGCGTGATTTTTGCCATATTCATCAGAAGGGATATTGGTTAGCTCACCCACATTCTGAACACCCCGTTCCCTTACCCAAACCGGTAATGCATTATTCCACAACCAATCTCCATTTAATTTTGCAGCAAACCTTGCATCGTTTTGAAGGGCACTTGTGCTTATAAAAGTCTCAAGTGGTGCGCCACCTATTGCCAGGTTGATCAATCCAACAGGAATATGAATGCGATTCAAAACCGCTTTACCAAAGTAATACGGAACAGCGCTCATGGTTCCGACCGAATTACTATCACAGTTTTCCCAGTTGCCCCGGTAGAAATGTTGAGGAGTTAACATCCGGGCAACGGAATCCGGAAAAGTTTTGCCATAGGTATTCTTTCCCGCGTAGGTTGGGTTGTACAAGCGGATCAATGGCTGATTGGCAAAAGCTATCTCCTCCTTAAAATGCATTTCCTTTTGCATCGGGAATTCCATATTCGACTGGCCGATGCAAACCCATACATCACCCACCAATATATTCTCCAGTTTAATTTTTTGATCGCCTGATGAAACGTCCAGGCTTTGCGGATGGATATTTGCGTGTTGTTGTTTGAAATAAGCGTTCCATGTAGAATCTGCACTCACCTTTGCAGTTGTTTTTTGCCCGGAGAAGTTAATGGTAACGATGGTTGCGGGTGTTCCTTTTCCCCACACGTGAATGGGTTGATCCCGCTGCAATACCATGTTGTCGGAAAATATTTTGGGCAGCTTTAACTGTGCCCTGGTAATAGTTGGTAAAAATGCAATAAAAATGATAAGCCACTTCATGTTGAACTCATTTCAGGTATTTTTTCAGCACCTGCATACAATACCATTCCTGTCTGGGCATATGAAAGGGTCCTTTAAAAAGATTTCCTTTTGCAGTTTGCGCCACGCTGCCATCGCGATGCAGATACCCAAACCATTCCCCGTATTTCTTGTCATGAAAGTTTTTGTAGGAATAGTCGTGCACCAGTTTATGCCAGTCGGCGTATTTTTCATCACCGGTAACCAGGTAAGCCAATAGTGTGGCGATAATCGTTTCATTATGCGGCCACCAGAACTTCATGTCCTGCCAATATTCCTGCACGGGTTTGTTGTATACATCCCGGAAATAGAGGATGCCGCCATGCTGCTGGTCCCAACCGCGTTCCCACATATAGTCGAGTATTTTACAGCCCAGTTCAATAAGGTGGGGGTCGTTATTCCTGTACTGCGCTTCGTGCAAAATAAACCAGGCTCCTTCAATGGCATGACCCGGGTTGAGCGTTCTGCCATCAATATGATCAATGATGCTGCCATCGGGCGCTACCTGCTCCATTACACAGCGGATATCATCTTTCACAAAATCTCTTTCTATTTCCGCTATCCATTTGTTGATCCATTCATCGCAGCGTTCATCGCCGATCGTTTCTCTTAATTGCTGTGCCGTATTCATCATAATCATCGGCACGCCTATTCCTTTTGAAGGCCGGGTACTGGTATATTTTGGATGTAACAGACCAGGTGTTGTGGCATACTCAATGCATCTTCCAAAAACGGTCCTGGCTTTCTCTGCTGCTTCCTGGTCGCCAGTTGCTTTTGCATAGGCAGCGGCGGCGATCACGTAAAAGGTTTCGGAAAAAAAATAACGTCGTTTGCGGATCGGTCGTCCGTCTTTGGTAACATGAAAAAACATCTGCCCATCTTCATCAAAGCAATGAGCATTCAAAAAATCATAACCCAGCTTTGCACCCTGCAACCATTCTTCTTTTTTTTCGACGGTATTGTATAAGGTAGCTAAAAGCCATACCGCACGTCCCTGCACCCATACTGCTTTATCATCATCAATTAAAGAACCGTCGGCATCTCTCATCAATAAAAATCCACCGTGTTCTTCATCGATTGAACGTGGAAACCAAAATGGAACCGTATCGTTCAGCAACTGGTTGGAGTAAAAGTTTTTTAATGCAATTAAATCTTCAGTTGAATAAGCCATGGTTGATGTTGAATTTGTGGACTGTACATTGCTGCGAGCTGATGACTGTCAGCTATCAACTTTGAGCTAATACCTGATACCTCATACCTCACACCTCACACCTGATACCTGAAACCTGACACCTGATACCTGATACCCCGTATCTAACACCTACTTCACAATCTCACCCACAGGAACCCTTACAAAATACAAATCCTTTGTGCCTTCGTATACAAGTCCGATGGTATTGTCATCAATCTTTGTGAGCGTAGAGTATCCGTAACACTGCCTTTCATCGATCAAAAGTGTGTTGGCAGGCAACCAGGTTTCACCCAGGTCAAGACTTGCTTTAATACTGATATTGTAACGACCCGATGATGTATTAGGATTGCTGAAAAACAACACCTCTTTCATTGTCCCCTTCACATTCACTGTTGCTTTGATGAAGCTCCCCATACAAACGGGGTCAGGCAATGCCACACGGGAAGTGGGGTGCTCGTTCCATGTTTTGCCCATATCGGTGGTAGTAGCCACGCTGCGAAACTTGCCGGCGTTGTCTCTCATATTCAGCATGAGTGTACCGGGTGTGGTTTCCACCACCTGGCTTTCGGTAGTATTGTATTTTGCGCCTGTTCCGCTGTGCCAGGTTTTGCCGTGATCATCGCTATAAATAATAGCGGAATGTGGAATACCCGGTTTTTTACTTTCATCCCAATATTGCGAGGGAAACACCAGCGTGCCGTTTTGCATGGCGATGCCGCTGCCGGGTCCCTGGAAATACAAATGCCATTTGGGGTCTTTGATCTGCGGGGTAATGGAATAAGGCTGCGACCAGGTTCGGCCATCATCGTCACTGCTCACTAAAACAAACTGCCCGGTAGTGTCGGGCGATAGTCCCGGTTCGGAGCCGGCGATTGACCGGTTGCCCTTGCTCCACAAGGCGGCTACCCATATTTTTTTTGTTACAGGATCAAACAGAATGCTGGGATCTCCTACGCCATTGTTTTCGTGCGGGGCACCCATGTCCATCATCACTGTCATAGGCTCCCAGGTTTTACCGCCATCGGTGCTGCGGCTTAGTCCCACATCAATATTTTCCGGGAGGTCTTTTGAATTATTATAGCGTACATCATATACCGCGAGAAGTGTGCCTTTATCGGTGGTTACCATGCCCGGTATACGATAAGTGTTTACACCATCATCGCCTGCTTTTCGTATGGCAATTCCTATTCGTTTGGAACCACCCTGCTGGCTTCCTGTAATCATTTGTTTTTTACCGCCGGCGTTAACAAGGTATTGCGCCTGCACTTCTATTTTCGCATCAATATCTGCGGTAGGTTTTGCTACAGCGCTCAACCATATATGATTGGTGCCGGGCTGGAGCGATACATTGATTGGAATATCGATTGTGGAAGCCGAAGGAACAGCACTGCCGATAAGATTGTTTGTTGAAAATGCAACAACCGTATCGGTAAAGTAAACGTCTATTTTTTCGAGGTTGTTGATGGCTGCTTCATTGAGCGTGCAGCTTATTTTTTGATAGCCAATGTTGCTGGCAGTTGCAGGTACATTCACGTCAATACGGGTCAATGGATTGGCTGGCAACCTCTTTAATATGGGCGCAGTAACCGATGCGGAGGAAATGGTAATTCCTCCTGGCGCGGATTGGTTTGCTGTGTTGGTGCCGCATCCCCACATCACAAGCAATGAGAGCAACACGTAATTGACATTGGAAGGCATTAATCTTTTCATATTGTTTCATTATTAATTTTGGAATCCAGGCATTTTGACAGAAATCTTTTTCCTCTTACTTATTTTTTTTTCTTTACAAAAAAAGTATCAAAAAAGTCAGGAAAGAAACCCTGCCCGAATGATTCGTTCGGGCGGGCCTGCCCAATTGCGTCATGCATGCGGGGATATACAGCCCGTTTCTTTCGTTGCCCTTGATTAGGCTGATGTGCTACTGTGAATTGAGCTAATATTTCTCCTGGTCCGAGCGCATTCGTATTGACTATTCTGACGTTCTTTGTTCGATAATATTTTTACAAAATTTTAATGTATTCTTAATCGTTAGTAATCCTGTTTTTACTTTTTTCAAAGATATCCGTTATGCATTTCCGAAATCATCCACTTTAGGACGCAGGAAAGTAATTTGAATGATCAGGGCCAGCAATACAATTCCCGACAGCATGGCGAAGTCTTTCCCTAAATGGCCGGCATCTGTTGATTTGCCTAACCAATCCGTAATAAAAGCGCCGGCAAATACTCCGGCCATATTCATTACCCCATAGGCCGTTGCCCGGTATTTACTGGAAACAAACTGGCAGAGGATGGGCATGTTATTTGCATCGAACATGCCGAATCCAAATCCAAAGCAAAATGCGGCACCTATTACATTAAACATCGAATGACCAAATCCAATCAGCAATAATGCGGGGATCGTTAAAGCAAGACCAATGGCGCTTGTATACACTCGCCCGCGAATATTTTTCTTTACCCACCAGTCTGATAAAATGCCGCCAACTATTACGCCCAGAAAAGCGGGTATTGCGGTGCTGATGGTAGCAAGTGGACCGGCCTTTGCCATATCAACATGCAGGTGTTCAGCAAACAGGGTAGGGAGCCAGTTTTTTACACCCCAGCCCGGCAGACTGGGTACGGTAAAGTAAAAAAGGATAACCCAGAATGAGATATTGGTGAACAATACGCCCAATCCTTTGAACAGGGAGGTTTTAACGATGGGTTCTCCTTTTACTGCTTTGAAATTTTTCTTCTCTTTTAAAAAGAAAATTAATACCAGCGAGTAAATAATTCCAACGATTCCAAAGGAGTGAAAAGTTTGCTGCCACGAAAATGCCGATGCAATGGTTGCACCAAATCCGCCCAATGCCTGGCCCATGTATAAGCCGGTCATGTGTATGCCAATGGCCAGCGACCTGCTTTTGTCTTTGTGGTAGTCGGCAATCAATGAAAGCCCCGCGGGAATATATAAGGCCTCGCTCACGCCCATAATAGCTCGTAGCCAATACAACTGGTTGAAGGTAGTGGCGTAGCCCATGGCTAATGTAACGCCCGACCAAACAAAAAGGCTTCCCACGATCAGCCATTTCCTGTTGAATTTATCTGCGATGATTCCCGAAACAGGGCTCATGAATGCATAGATCCAAAGAAAGATGGCCATCAGGTACCCGAAGTTGGTAGCCAATTGCAATTCTGCAATATCCACCTGCATGGTAGGCTTCATGGTAGATAGCATCTGCCTGTCTATATAATTCAGCAATGCCACTACCCAAAGCAATGCCACAACTACCCAGGGATATTTTTTGGAATTCATCATTTGCCTTCAATTTTTACAGCGAGTATACCGGGTGTGCGAACACCGGCTTTAATTTCACCGCACGGAATCATCACCTCGTTGTTCCACGTAACGGCTGTGGTTGTTACCGGTGCGTCAAATGGGATAGTGCCTGTTACCTCCCACTCATCTGAGACAATATTATATAGAAGCACTTCTTTGCTGAAGCCGGGGTGCGAAATGAGCAATTGATTTTTCTGCCGGATCAGTTCCTGTTTTTTTGCCTCATCTCTTTCAGCAGAGATGCCTGAAAGCACTGTTTCTACCTGGTGAAAAGTTTCAGCTTTATCTCCACCGAAAAGTAAAATATGATTGGAATCCACGGCAATACCGGTGCCTGCTGCCAAAGGATAGGGCAATGATTTTTTTGTGTTCCAAAGCTGCTGCTCAATATCGTAGGCATATACCGAGGCATACAGATCGCTGATGCCAGTCGCATTTTTTTTCCTTCCGCCCACGAGATAAAGAAAAGGATAACCCCCATTCGATTGAATCGTTAATACGGCATGAGAAACCGGAACAGGTAAAGGCGGTAATGCCTGCCAACCTGCTGCAAGGTTATTGAGGTCAAGACTGTATAGCCTGTCGGATGCTGCTGTTGAGGTTTCACCGCCCGCTACATAAATAATATTATCGTATACAGCGGCTGAAGCATTGGTTAGCGCTTGCGGGAGACCGGGAAAATATTTAATCACGAGGTTTTCGGTAGCTTCATTCCATTGCAATAATATCACTTTATTGCTGATGCCATTTTCATTTTCACCGCCGGCATATACAATGCCGTTCTCAACACTGCAATTGGCAGCGTAGGCGATTGCTGAAGGAAGTTTGAAGGTTTTCTTTTGCTGCGTCAACTTTTCGCCGGCCATTTTGTAAACCAACACATCATCATAATATCTTTTCTTTCCACCATCCCAGGGCATGCCATCGGGAAAGTTTGCACCGCCCGCCACTATCATTGCATCATTGTGTACTCCAGCTACGGGTCCCGCAAATCCCAGGGCAATATGTTGCCCGGGCGAAGGTGGAACGGTTGCTGCTATACGCCAGTGCATAACAAAGGACTGTCTTTCTTGTCCATACATGAAAGCCGTAGAAAGCATAATGATAACGGGAAGTGATAGTAAAAAGCGGGTCATTTCTGTTTAAGCGTTAACGTTGGCCGGGTTTCGTGAAGAAAAGCTACCGAATTTTATTTGCTCCGTATCTTTTTTGAACAGCTCAAATTCGTCCGGGGATACATTTTTAACAGGTAGCCTGAATTCACCGCAATCTATTCCGATCAACTTCATATATGCCTTACCGGTAGCAATGCCGCCATATTTACCCAGCAGGCGGATCATATCAATGGATTGTTGCTGCAAGTTCCTTGCAAGGGTTAATTCGGCATTATTGAAAGCGTCTATTATTTTGTAGTATAGCGGCGCCGCATAATTGAAAGTGCTGCCTACTGCTCCCTTAGCTCCCAGCGACAGGGCAGGAAGCATATTTTCGTCTCTTCCCCATAACATGTCGTATTTGCCATTCTTAAAATTTATGCAGGAAAGAAAATCCATGAAATCTTCATGGGTATATTTTATACCGGCGAAGTTGTTGAGCGTACCGTCAATCTCTTTCAGCAATTCATACATGGTGAAATGAACACCGGTTAAAACAGGGATGTGGTAATAGTAAAAGGGCATGTCCGGAACTTCACCGGCAATCAGCCTGCAGCAATCAGCCAAAGCGGCCACATTCGCAGGTTTAAAGTAACCGGGGGCAGTGAAAGAAACAGCATATAGTCCTTCCTGTTGTGCATGCTTTGCTAATTCAATACAATCTGCAATACAGGTGCCGCCCAGCAAAGTCATTACTTTAAAGTGAACATCTCCTTTCGTACAGCTGCCCCATGCTTCGGCAACAGCCATTTTTTCCTTGAGGGTAAGGGAAACGCCTTCGCCGGTGGAGCCACAAATAAAGGCGCCTGTAACGCCATTGGCTTTAAGCATTTCGTAGTAGGCGGGTATGATCGAAATGTTGATGGACCCGTTTTTATTCATCGGGGTGAAAGGTGCCGCGATAAGCCCGGACAGATGAAGAGTGCTCACTTGTTTTGATTTTAAAATGATTCAATCAATAAAAGAAACCTGGAGTTGTATTTCAAATTGTTGGTACCGGCTTCCGTTGTTATTCTAACAGGCCTATAGCGACAATTTGAAATACACCTGATATGTGAAACAGTGCGTAATGTATAACTAATATGTTAACGTTAAAAGGCAGGATAGCCCGGGTTTTGAACCAGTAACCTGTTGTTCGTTAAGGAACTCCTGTCAATGGGCCATAAAAGTTTATAAGATTCCGATGAAGGCACAGTGGTGTGCGTATACACATATTGATCTCCCAATCTCCTCAAATCATACCACCTTTTCCCTTCAAAAATAAACTCATAAAAACGTTCCTGCAAAAGTGCTTCCTGGGGATTGCTGTCGATGACCTGGTTTGGATAACCATGCACAACCCCATCATAGTTGGCACCGTATGCCCTTGCCCTTACCAGGTTGATTTCTGTGGCTGGATCTTCACTTAAGATCAATTTAGCTTCCGCTAAAAGCAGCAGCAGGTCGGCATACCTGTAAACAGGGAAATCATTGGTATAAGCCCGGCTTCCCGCATTTTGTTCGCCCAGGAACTTGTTAACAAACGAACCTGCTATCGTATACACTCCTGCATCATAACGGTAGGCAGCTTTAATGCTGGCCCATTTCCTGCTATCCATATCGTCAAACTTTCTGAAGGTTTCTATCTTCACGGGCGATCTTAGCAATCCTCCATAGTTATCGTCGGTTGCATTAAATTGCCTGTTTTCCAGCGAATCGTAATAATTGCTGATTAAGCCGGTTTGCGGCATAAAAGTACCGGAGATAGGAAGGGTGCTTTCATTAAGCAGGTTGCGGACAGCTAAAATGATTTCGTTGTTTCCTTTATTGCCTGCTGCAAAAACATCGGAAAAACGGGCAAGCAAATTTAACCCGGGAACATTAGCCTGAATTTCCGTTAAAGCCGCTTTAGCGATAGTGGCGTCGGCCGTTCCCCCGCCCCGGTAGCTTGTCCATAAAAATACTTCGGCCTTCAACATCAGGGTTGCAGCTTTTGACCAGTACGATTTCTTTTGCCTGAAGCTATAATCGGCACCGTAGCTATTGATTGAATTGTCGATGTCGCTTTTGATCAATTGCAGCACTTCTTCTTCACTCGATGCTGCTTTTGCAAGATTGGAGATGTCGATATCGGTAGTAGGTTCTGTTTGAATAATTACCTTACCCCAGGAACGGTACATCTGGAAATAATAAAAAGCCCGCATCCCATAGGCTATCCCGAGGTAATAATTTTGATCGGCCACGGGAATTACATTTGTGCTACTCACTTTCCCGATCAATAAATTTATTTGATTGATATTGGAATAAAAATTTCCAAAATTACTTACTCCCGGCGCATCAAGATCAAGATTATTTAACCACAACCGTTCAACGCCCTGTGTGGCTTCACCTGTAAAAGCGGAGCTTGAACCAGGATCTGTGCCAAAGATATCAGACCGCATTTCCCCTAAATATTGAAATTGCGAGGTGTTCGACCTGAACCTCGAATGAACCCCGGTTACGAACGCATCGAACTGGCCTGGTGTTTTCCAGTAATTGGCATCACTGATGGTGCTTACCGGCGCTAAGTTGAGGTCTTTGGTGCAGGAACCTGCCAATAGCATAAGAGAAAATCCCGCAAGTATATATTTAATATTCTTTTTCATGATTGAAATGATTTGAGTTTTAAAATGAAACCTGCACCCCTAATACAAATGAAATGGGCGTTGGGTATGTGCCCCTGAAAACACCGGTAAGTGATCCATCGAGCACCGGCGGTTCGGGAGAGGCTCCGCTGAAGTTGGTGATGTAAAAAAGATTATTGGTGTTCAGGTATATCCTTGCCTGCGATAGCACATGTGTTTTCTGCAACAATGCTTTGGAGAAATCGTATGCCAGTGTAATTTCCCTGCATGCCAGGTAGTCGCCCTTTTCATAAAACCGGGAGTTATTGCTGTTGAGATTTGGATTGGCGTTATTAATCCGCGTATAATTCTTCTTTCCTAAAGGTGCTGAAACCTGGTCGGCATAATATACTTTAGGGATGTCTGTATTCGTGTTTTCAGGCGACCATGCTTCCTTTTGTAAATCAATATAATTAAAAGTGCCCTGGAAATTACCCAGTGTTCTGGCAACAGCATCGTTATAGATGGTATGTCCTGCGGCGAAGTCGAAACGCGAAAACAAACTGAATCTTTTGTACGATACATTCAGGGTAAATCCTCCAGTCCATTCAGGATTAAAATTGCCCATATAAACCTGGTCCCTGGAGTCGATGGTATCGTTTTTATCGATGTCTAACCAATTCACATCACCCGGGGTGATTTTTCCTGTTCCAAAAGTTGAATTGGGTCCGCTTATGTTAGCCACCATGTCTATCCTGTTGCCTGCTATTTTTTGCACTTCTGCGTCGTCTTTAAAAATAGAAACCTGCTGAAAGGCATAGATGGCGCCCAGTGGTTGCCCTTCCTGTAAACCGCCTACCCATACTACCCTGCCCGATGCGGGATCATATATTTGCAGCCCCCCTTGCCTGTTATTATCGTTACCGTTAAATGGAAGTTCGAGGATTTTATTTTGCACAAACGATGCATTGACGCCCACATCAACTTTAAACCCGTCGGGCTGGTTCAGCACATTTGCGGCAACGGAAAACTCGTATCCCTGGTTTTGGAAGGTTCCAAGGTTGGTCCTTACCGTGCTGAAACCGGTATAGCTGGGCAGGTCGAGATTGGTGAGCAGGTCGCTTGTTTTCCTGTTATAATAATCGAAAATGATATTGATCCTGTTATCGAGCAACCCGACGTCAACACCTATATCAGTGGTTTTGCTTTTTTCCCACCTAAGGTCGCTGTTGATGATGCCGGTATTTAAGAAACCCGCGTTGTTGTTGTATAATCCTGTTGAACCATATACGCCCTGCACCTCGTACCTGCCTAAGCCGGCGATATTTCCATTCTCACCATAACTGATACGGGGCTTAAGGGTAGAGATATAATTACTAATGCCACTGTTTTTGAAAAACTGCTCGTTGTGAACATTCCAGCCGGCCGACATGCCCGGGAAAAATCCCCACCTGTTTTGTTCAGACAAACTGGATACCCCATCCTGCCGGTATACCAGGCTGAGGAGGTAACGTCGATCATAGTCATAGTTAATCCTTCCAAAATGCGAAATGATCTTGAACTCCGATTCGGTGCTGTAGTTGCTTCCTGCATTAAAAGTAGTGGATGCGTTCGCTGTTGAAATGTCGTCGGTTGGCGCATTTTGTCCGAACACCTGCATGTCGAAGGAATTAATGCCATAATATTCTACGCCTATCATGGCGTTCAGATCATGTTTGTCGCCGAATGTTTTGCTGTAATTCACGATGGCGTTAAACTGTTGCTGAAAATCCCGCGAGAAAGTGGAGATCGAATTACGGCTGGTATTGCTGTAAGAAGGCGGATCAGTAAACAGGTTTGCGTAGTTCTGGGTGGCCTGTTGGAACGATCGATTCAGTGTTTCGTTCAGGTAAGCGTTACCGGTTGCCTTAATGTAAAGGCTGGGGAGGATATCCCATTTTACCGCGCCGTTAACGGTAATCCTGTTCACTTCATTACTCCTGTTCAGTTTGTCGATCCAGTACAATGGGTTACCGTCGGAACTTGAGTTGCCCGGGTTGGGCATTGTTTTGGCAGAATCAATCCATGGATTCATGGTAGGCCAGATGGCTAAGCTCCTGTATAAGGTATTGATCTCCGAGGTGATGGTACCGGTTTGAGAGGAGTTAGACAGAACAACACCCGTACTTACCTCAAGGTTGGGTTTTATTTTGTAGGAGCCATTGATATCACCCGAATATCTTTTGTACCCGGAACCCACAATTACACCATCTTCACTATAATAGTCGAAGCTCGCGAAATATTTTCCTTTATCATTTCCACCCATCACATTTACATAGTGATCCTGGGTGTAGGTATTCCTGAAAACAATATCTTCTATCTCGCCGCCATGATCCTTGAAGATGATGTAGCTGCCGGGATTATAAGGGTCGCCTACCGTATCCCAACCCTGTGATAAAAATGAAGCATTCGATGCATCGAAAGCCCGTATATCAAAAAGTGCCAGGTTAGCCGGATCAGTTAATAAACCATATCCCCTGGAACTATTTACCTGCGCAAGTGTTCTTCCTGAGTTGAGGTTACCCAAACGGTTGTAGTATATATAGTCTTTGGCATTCATGTACGAGTAGCCATCGCGACGCTTATTGTACCCGCCTGTAAATTTGTAGGAGATTTCAGCTTTACCCGACTTGCCCTGTTTGGTGGTAATTAAGATGACCCCATTGTTTGCCCGTGCACCGTAAATGGCTGTTGAAGCCGCGTCCTTTAATACTTCAACAGACGCGATATCTTCTGAAACGATATCATTGAAAGAACGGATAATTCCGTCTACCACCACCAACGGCGATCCGGGGGTATTAATGGAAGCACCACCTCTCAGTAATAATTGCGGTGAGGTGCCCGGCGAGCCCGTTGCATTTATCACCTGTAAACCTGTTATTGTTCCCTGCAGTGCGGTTCCCACATTGGAACGTGGTGCATTTTCCAGGACCTTGCCGTCCAGCTTTGAAATAGCGCTGGTTATATTTCTCCTGGATTGGGTGCCGTAACCCACTACTACCACTTCACCAAGATCACCCGCTTTTCTTGCGAGCGATATATTGATAGCCGGATTATTGGAAACAGCTACTTCCTGGTTATCAAAACCAGTAAAGGAAAAGACCAGGATATCGCCCGTTACCGCGGCTATACGGTACGTGCCCGCGGCGTCGGTTTGGGTGCCTGTTGTTTTTCCTTTAACAAGAATGTTTACGCCTGGTAAAGGGCTGTTGTCGTCTACCGACAAAACAGTTCCCGTGATTGTTCTTTCCTGCGACCAGCCGGTAGCCGAAAACAAAATGGTTGTCAATAAGAGCCATACGCTCAAATAAGCAGGTTTCATGGTTTAAAATTTTAATTTGTATTATGTATGACATAATAAAATTAGTACTATTTTTGAATTGACAAAATTTTTTTTTGATAACCGGTAATCCTTTATTTTACAGTACCCACGCAACCTCGCTTAACGATTCAAAGTATTACCTGGTGTTTATTTTAGTTTAAGTAATACATAATTATGAGTAATCAAGCCCTTAAAAATGAATTTAAATCGGTGGATACCAGCTCATTGGTAGACAAGGTGGAAGAAAGGCTGGTAGATTTGCTGCAGCAGAAAAAGCTGAAAGTAGGCGATATTATCCCCAAGGAAATTGAACTGGCTGAAACGATCGGCGTAAGCAGAACGGTGATCAGGGAAGCATTGACCAGGTTAAAAATGATGGGTTTGATTGAATCGAAAAAGAAAAAAGGAGCGGTTATTACCAGTCCCGACCTTTTTGGAATCATCGGCAAAAGCATGAATCCTCATATACTTGATCAGTCCACTTTACGGGAAATATTTGAGATAAGATTGGTTTTGGAAATTGGAATGGCCGATTTCTTATTCCATCGCATC
>DASUFG010000392.1:0-8511 GCA_036274715.1 Agriterribacter sp. | reverse complement strand
CAAAGAGCGCTCAGCCATGGATGTGTACGGGTACAGCGGTGGGATACGTTATCTAAATACCTGTTAAAGAGTGACACTGCACGATATAAGCCCGATAGCATTGCTGCCTGGATGCACAAAAAGGAAAAACATACCTTAAGGCTTTCGGAGCGAATCCCTTTATTTATCCGCTATTTTACCTGCGAAGTAAATAAAAACCGCATTGTTTTTTTTGATGATATATATGCCGAGGATAAGTTGATAAGAGAAGAATATTTTAACAACAAAGAATAAAGGTCGGCGTTGATGCGTTGGCATTGAGTTATGATGAATGGTAAATCGCACGATTCCTGAAATAAGTTTTACCTTCCTTCAGTTATACAAGCGCAGTAAAGGCGCTATGATAAACCCGGAATTAAATAGGTATCCTTTTTGCCGGTTTTTATTGTAACCTCACTCCAAAATATGCTGATGAAGCAACTACTTGTATTGCTCTTCTCTTTTTTTTATATGGGCTTATGGGCCGGGGGCCTGCAGGCCCAAAACAAAAGTAGCAATAACGCTTCTTCGGTGAAGCAGGGTACAGCCAGTTTTTATGCAGACAAATTCAAGGGAAGGGTGATGGCCAACGGAAAAAAGTATGATCCAAACAAACTCACCGCAGCGTCTAACCGCTATGATCTCGGCACCTGGGTTAAAGTAAAAAACCTTTCCAATAAGAAAACCGTTGTCGTTCAGATCACCGACCGCATGCATCCAGGCAATAAAAGATTAATTGATCTTTCAAAAGCGGCAGCCAAAAAATTAGGATTTATCAGTAAAGGTGTTACAAAGGTCGAAATTGAAATAGTGAAACGTCCTTAAACCCTCATTTGTAACGCTATAAACATCGAAATTATTTGGAAGATTTATCTTCAGCGGTATACCTTTACGTGTACTTTATCAAATTAGCAGGGTTATGAGAAAACTAATTTTGAATATACTGGCATTTGGCATACTCACTTCAGCGTTTGCCCAGGACAACGCGATAAAAGATCCCTATAAGAAAAGGCCTGCATTAGGCTTCGCCTTAACTTTTCATGATTTCGAAACGGCAGAAGATTTAAAAAATTCTTCTGTCAGTGATGTATTGGATGAAAATCAATGGTCTAAAACCGGGCGTATGGCCCCTGGTTTGGCGGTCTCTTATTTTCATGGACTTACCAATCACCTTGATTTCATGGCACGTATTGGTGGTACTTTTTTAAGTTACCCGGTTCCGGATAAACCGGTATCATCTACTCAAAAAATGCTGCTTGAAATGGATGCTAATGTAAATGCCAAGATGTTGAGTGACAAATACTGGGTTACACCCTATCTAACGGCCGGTGTAGGAGCTTCCCAGTGGAAAGGATACTGGGGTGCTTATGTGCCTTTGGGCTGGGGTCTGCAGGTTAATCTCTTTGACCAGGCTTATTTTAATCTGAATGTGCAGTACCGTGTTGCCGTAACTACTTCTACCACCGCCAATCATCTGTTTTACAGTTTCGGTTTTGCAGGTTCCCTGTTTGACAAAAAAGAGCCAACAGTTATTCCGCCGCCGCCACCTCCGGCGGATACAGATGAAGATGGTATTGTTGATTCTCTTGATACTTGTCCAACTGTATTTGGTTTGGCGCAGTTTAACGGCTGCCCCGATGGAGACGGTGATGGTATTCCTGATAAAGATGATAAATGCCCCGAAGTAAAAGGGGTAGCAAAATATGGTGGATGTCCAATACCCGACACGGATGGTGATGGCATCAATGATGAAGAAGACCAATGCCCCAACGAAAAGGGGATGGCAAAATATAGTGGATGTCCTGCCCCCGATACGGATGGAGACGGCGTTAACGATGAGGTAGACAAATGCCCGAATGTGGCGGGTCCCGGCGATAATTTCGGATGCCCTGTTCTTGGTATAAAATCGTACGAGATTGTATTCAAAACTGGCCGCTCAATACTTCTTCCCAGGGGAAAATCAATATTAGATACGGCAGCAACTTATCTGCATAGCCATCCTGCTGTGAATGTAATGATTGAAGGGCACACCGATAATACAGGCAGCGACAAAATCAATGATTTGCTTTCAAAGAAAAGAGCAGATGCCGCTAAAGCCTATCTTGTTAGCAAAGGAATCAGTGAAGATAGAATGACAACCAAAGGTTATGGGTCAACTAGTCCGATCGCAGATAACAAAACATCCGAAGGACGCGCGATTAACCGGAGGATCGAGATAAGGATACAATAGCGGAAAACATTGCAGGTATCAAAGAGCCAGGCCGTGCATCGTGACCGGTTCTCCTGCATTTCGATATGCCATTAATCAGGACCATATGAAGCTGTAAGTAGTTACAAAATAAAAAAGGCTACCTGTCCGGCAGCCTGAGTAAAACATTTTTCCAAAAAAAAATTATCTGTAACCTACCATTCCGCTGGTAGCCTTACAACCACCTCTGGAGGAAGTACATGAAGTAAAAGTAGCACCAAGGGTAATAACGAGCATAACGATTGCAAAAATTTTTTTCATTTTGAAGTTTTTAGGTAATACAATAACATTTTCCAAGCATGGCGCTCGTAGGAGTAGGAGATAATGTTATTCTTCAAAGGGGGAATTGGAAGTACGCGGATAAGCGTTATGTTGATATGCAAATTAACAAACATTGGGCCAAAGCAACAAATATTGTTGTTAATCTCCGTTGCAGGATGAATTGTTTACCTTATGTTAATTCAACGCCCATGGTATTGTATTTTTAGCTATTTTGCCTCATTAAATCTATCGTTAAAAGCATGCCATTACAATTAACCCGTCCACTAGCCGTGATTGATCTGGAAACAACCGGTGTTAACCTGGCTGTGGATCGTATTGTTGAAATAGCCATCGTAAAAATACAACCCGATGGCAGCCGCATCGTAAAAAGAAGGCTGGTAAATCCCCAAATGCCTATACCAAAGGCATCTTCCGATGTGCATGGCATAACCGACGACATGGTTAAGGACGCGCCTTCCTTTAAACAGGTAGCAAATGAAGTACGCCAGTTTATCGACAACTGCGATCTTGCCGGCTACAATTCCAATCGTTTTGATCTGCCCTTACTGGTTGAAGAGTTTTTGCGTTCAGGCCTGGAGTTTGACATTGCCGACCGGCACCTGCTCGACGTTCAGAAGCTTTATCATATGATGGAACCGCGGACTTTAGCCGCAGCTTATAAGTTTTATTGCGATAAAGACCTGGAGAATGCACATAGTGCAGAGGTTGATGCGTTGGCAACCTATGAAATCCTGGAATCGCAATTACAAAAATATACCCAGGTAGGTTCAACAGTGGAATCGGTTATTAAATTTACGGGGCAGGAACAAATTGTGGATTTTGCCCGCCGATTTATTATGGAAGATGGGGTAGAAATCTTTAATTTCGGAAAACACAAAGGACGCGCTGTTACAGAAGTGCTGAAGGCTGAACCACAGTATTATGACTGGATGATGAAGGGGGATTTTCCGATGCATACCAAACAAAAGCTTACGGAGATACTTAACCGTACCTTGTTAAAAAAACCGTAAAATCATTATATAAGAAACTGTATTATGTAATTTTATACCGTCAAAACACCATATCTATTGGAAAAACTGGTTGTCATACCTACTTATAATGAAAGTGAAAACATTAAACCCATCCTTCAGGCTATTTTGGGAATGGATTTGGGCTTTCACGTTTTAGTGGTAGATGACAGTTCACCCGACGGTACCGCTTCTTTGGTACGCGAAATCCAGGATGCTTACCCGAATCAATTATTTCTCCAGGTGCGCCAGGGCAAACAGGGCCTGGGTACGGCTTATATTCACGGCTTTAAATGGGCAATCGATAGAGGGTACAGGTTCATCTTTGAAATGGATGCCGATTTTTCTCACAATCCCAAAGACCTTCAGCGTTTGTATGAGTCCTGCGTTAACGGAGCCGACGTGGTAGTGGGTTCAAGATATGTTAAAGGTGGGCAAACCGTTAATTGGACCTGGGATAGAAATGTGCTATCCAAAGGCGGCGCGCTATATACCCGTATCCTTACATGGATGCCCGTTAAAGACCCCACAGCAGGGTTTATATGTTACCGCAAAGAAGTATTGGAAACCATCAATTTTGACCAGATCCAGTTTGTTGGATATGCGTTCCAGATTGAAATGAAATTCGCTGCCTGGAAACTTGGATTTAAAGTGGTGGAAGTACCAATAACTTTTATTGACCGGGAATTCGGCACATCCAAAATGAACAAAAACATTGTTAAGGAAGGCATATTGGGGGTAATCAAGATCCAATGGCTCAGCATGTTTAAAAATTATCGCAGGAAGGTAAGAAACAGCTATCTACCTGCGTCAGCCCTCCATGCCGAAGTTCTCTCAGCTAATTAGATATATTGCTTTCGCATTAACCGGTTATCCTCTCTTTTATCATAATCAACGGCTCTATTAATGAAGAAGGCTTTATTGTCTTTACATACTGCTATATTTTTTGCAGGGTTTACCGGCATACTGGGCAGGCTTATTACATTAAATGAAGGGCTGCTGGTGTGGTGGCGGCTTTTTATTTCGGTGATAGCAATAGCTATCATTTTTTTATATACCGGGTACTTTCGCAAAATAAATAATCGTTTGTTGTGGCGTTTATTGGGCGTAGGCGCAGTGGTGGGGTTGCATTGGGTGTTTTTTTATGCCAGCATTAAATACGCCAACGTTTCGGTTGCCCTCGTTTGTTTTTCGGCTATTGGTTTTTTTTCTGCTTTTTTTGAACCCCTCATTTTTCGACGGCGGATAGATTGGTTGGAGGTGCTGTATGGAGCATTGGCAATATTGGGTATCTGGCTCATTTTTCAATTCGACAAGCAATACAAAACGGGGGTCATCCTGGGCATCATATCTTCATTGCTTGCCGCTTTATTTCCCGTTTTCAATAAAAAACTGCTTGTTCAAATTTCACCGAAGGACCTCACTTTTTATGAATTAACAGGCGGACTTATTCTCTTAACGTTGTGCCTCCCTGTATACTTGTATTTTTTTCCTGTAACCAGCATTATTCCTTCTTTAAGTGATTTTCTGTGGTTGACGGTATTAAGCCTCGTGTGCACGGTGATGGCATTTAATCTTTCTCTTCATGGGTTAAAAAAAATATCGGCATTTACGGTTAATCTCAGTTATAATCTTGAACCGGTATACGGAATATTATTGGCATTTCTTATTTATAAAGAGAACCGGTACCTGAACAGCAGTTTTTATTATGGAATGTTATTAATTACGCTGGCTGTAGTTTTGCAAACCTTACGGCTCTATTACATACGGAAATAAAAAGAGTTTAGTCTTATATTGCATACTTTTTCAGAACAAACATCCAATGGGAAAAACATTTTTAATTGCATTAATATTATTCGCCGTAAACGCAGATGCCCAGAACAAAAAACCGCTTGATCATACCGTATACGACAGCTGGCAATCTGTTGGAGAAAGAAAAATAAGTAATAATGGTAAATGGATTGTGTATTGTATTGATGTGCAGGAAGGCGATGGCGAACTGGTTATACAATCGGCTGACGCAAAATATAGAAAAATTATTCCAAGGGGATATAATATTACCATAACAGACGATAGCAGGTTTGCTGTGTTTAAAATAAAACCTCTATACGCCGATATACGGCAGGCGCGTATAAAAAAGAAAAAGCCGGAGGAGTTTCCTAAGGACTCTTTAATGATAGTTGAATTGGGCAAGGAGGCTGTAATAACAGAAGCAAGGGTTAAGTCTTACAAGATTCCGGAAAAAAACGAGCACTGGGTAGCCTGGCAAATGGAAAAGCCGCTGGCCGACACTACCAAAAACAAAGCAACAAATGATTCATTGGCCGCACGCCTTGATTCAATAAAAAAAGCTATTCCCGAGCCCAATCCCGGGCAAGCAAAAAAAAGACAAAAAATCACTCAACCACCTGCTGTTAAGGAAGATGACGCGTTGGTCTCCACATTCACCGACGATGACGCGGGTACTGATCCTGCTTCTGATGCACAAAAGGAGGAGGGCACAGTATTGGTCATTTATAATCTTGATGATCATACACGGCAAAAGACTGACTATGTAAGCGAATATATCTGGAGTAAAACCGGAAACCTATTAATTACGGAAACCACCACCGCTAAAGAAGACAGTTTGCGTAAAGCTGCAGTTTGCATTTTTAGAACCGCAGAGAACAGGTTTGATACCGTGATGAAAGGGGGGAATGATTTCCGGCATTACGCGATTGATGAAGATGGATATCAACTGGCTTTTGTTGCCGGGAGGGATAGCGGCACCAGGTCGATTCAGCAGTTTTATAAATTGTGGTACTGGAAAAATGGTTTCGACACGGCAATAATGCTTGCCGATAAAAACACTGTGGGGATGCCTGTGGGTTGGAGTATAAGTGAAAATGCAGAAGTCCGTTTCAGTAAATCCGGCAAACGGCTTTTTGCGGGAACAGCACCTGTTCAGCCACCCAGGGATACGAGCTTAATAGATATTGACCTGGTAAAAGTTGATATATGGAATTATAAAGATGATTACCTGCAACCTATGCAGTTAAAAAACCTCGACAAGGACCTGAAAAAAAATTACCTCGCTGTGATTGACCCGGATACCCGAACATTTGTTCAATTGGGAGACGAAGAGGTAGATGATGTAGTAACCGGAAAAGAAGGAGATGGAGATTTTTTTGTGGGAATAAGCGACGCTCATAAACGGGTTTCTCTGCAATGGGAGGGAAGGACGCTGAAGGACGTGTATGTTATCAGCCCGGAAGATGGCACGAAAAAATTAATCAGGAAAAACCTGTCGGGATATGTTGCACTGTCGCCCGGCAACAAATATGTTTTTTGGTACGATGCAAAAGCCCGCCGGTATTTTACGTGGAGAGATGGTAAAACAAGGAATATTTCTTCTAAAGTTCCAACGAAATTATACGATGAAGAATTTGATATGCCTGCCGATCCTTCTACCTACGGTGTAATGACATGGACACAAAGTGATTTGGCCGTGCTGGTATACGACAGGTTTGATATCTGGCAATTAGATCCCGCGGGCGTTGTAGCTCCTGTTAATATTACAGGGGGGCAGGGACGCAAAAATAAAACAGCCTATAGGTATATTCGAACCGACCCCGAAGAGATGTTTATCGTTCCATCGCAGGAAATATTATTAAAAACATTTAACGAGCGAAACAAATATGCGGGAGTCGCAACCTATAAAATGTTGAGCAATGCAAAAATGATGAATGTGTTAAGTGGCCCGTATGCTATTGATTATCCTTTCGATAAAGCAAAAGATGCTGATGTGTATTTGTATACAAAGGAGAGCTATGTAAACCCGCCCGATCTTTATGTGAATACCAGTTGGCAAAAGGAAGTGAAATTAAGTGCCATTAACCCCCAGCAGTCAAATTACAACTGGGGTACTGCAGAGTTGTTTACATGGAAAGCGTATAATGGGAAACCAGCAACAGGCATAGTATATAAGCCTGAAGATTTTGATCCTAAGAAAAAGTATCCCGCTATCTGTTATTTTTATGAGAAGCTCAGTGACGGACTGTATCAATACATTCCCCCCACGCCAACGCCCAGCCGCTTAAATATTTCTTTTTTTGTAAGCCGGGGGTATGTTGTTTTTGTTCCCGATATATCCTACACAACAGGCCACCCGGGTAAAAGCGCGTTCAACTACATTGTAAGTGGTGCCCGGGCATTGGCCAAAAAAGGATGGGTAGACAGCACCCGTATGGGATTGCAGGGACAGAGTTGGGGTGGCTATCAAACGGCTTACGTTATTACGCAAACTAAACTCTTTAAAGCTGCATGGGCCGGAGCTCCTGTTAGCAATATGACGAGTGCTTATGGTGGTATACGTTGGGAAACGGGTATGAACCGGCAGTTTCAATACGAACGAACACAAAGTCGTATTGGTGCGACCCTCTGGCAAAAGCCCCAACTGTATATTGAAAATTCACCATTGTTTTATTTACCAAAAGTTACATCGCCGTTGGTGATCATGCATAACGATAATGATGGAGCGGTACCCTGGTACCAGGGCATTGAGTTATTTACTGCATTGAGGCGCCTGAATAAACCCGTGTGGTTACTTAATTACAATGGGGAGGAACACAATCTCGTACAGAGAAAAAACAGGAAAGATATTCAGATCAGGGAGCAGCAGTTTTTTGACTGGCAGTTGAAAGGTCACCGCCCGGCACAATGGTTGAGCGATGGTGTGCCTGCTACGATGAAAGGGAAGACATGGGGGTTGGAAGATTAGTGTTAAGCCGGTGATGTACTGGATTTTTTGGTGCATATCGCGCGGTTAACGCAACATGCTATTATTCCATTTTTAGGCTATAATTTAAAAATATCGCCTTTTTAGGCTATATTTGAGAGACAAAGAATTACATGCCTCTTGCTGCTGTTATAACTGCCGACATTGTAAACTCAACGCTTCCGGCGCCCAGGCAGGGT
>DASUFG010000391.1:0-2928 GCA_036274715.1 Agriterribacter sp. | reverse complement strand
CTTGCGCAGCACGCTTATTGTCGATTGCGTGCTTGATCACCACTGGTGCCGTACCTTGAATTCCGGCTCCGAATAGAGCTGTCCATCCTGCTTCTCCAAGCCCATCGGTCAAGTTTACTTCCTTTCCGTTTATATACCGATCAACTACATTGCTGCCAAATTGATTAGCTACCTCTCCAATGATTTCCTCTCCATATGTTTGACCCAACTTTTTGTAGAGAGCCTTTTTTATCATTTGCTCACTCGCTTCTTTAACAGCCTTCTCTGCCGCTTCTTTACCCAATGATTTTATCAATTCAGTAGTTGCTCTGCCAGCACCAAACATGCGCTCTGTGGCAAGTTCTAATCCTGCTTTAATTGTTCCTGCCAAAACAACTGTACTGTTCACATCGCGGCCCTCGTCTTCTGCTTCCTGCATTTCCTGTCCTACCATACCACTCATTGTTGCGGCTGCTGTATAGGGATTCAGGAAGGTCACAGATGTCGGTAAACTTTCCAAAAATGACTTCGCCCCGTATTCCGAAGCAAGAGCAATGTCTCCGTTTTTTAAGGCTTCAAAACCTTGTCCTTCATAGGGTAAATTAACACGCTTTTCTTGTGATTCCTTGCTAGATTCCCGCAATAATTCAAGCCCTTGTTTGCCTAAAAAATCGCTGGCTATCATTGGGTCAATTGCCTTATCTCCCATTTGTTCCCTGAATTGTTCTACAGCCTTAACCGTCTCAGTTCCTTTTAATCCTACAGCATCCATTGCATCACGCATTAAAACGGTGGTGGCATCGTCAAATGCCTTTGGTGCGGATAGTAATAACCCCGCAGCACTTTTAAGCCCTATAGCAACGGAATTGGCCGCAGTGTTGGGCTCTTTGATCTCAGCCAGCTGTTTCTGCCCTTCAATGCCTTTTTTTAACTGCGCAGCCTTCTCTCCATCTTCTTTGATCAATGGCAACAACTTCGCCACCGTTTCCTGATCACCGGACTCCTGTGCCGCCTTCCACGCTGCGACATTTTCAGTAAAACGTTGATTGACTTTTGTAAGGGCGTTTGTATACAGTTGAATACGGCCCATTGGGTTTAACTCACCGAGTTCTTTTTGCTCTTTATCTACCTGTTCTTTGGTTACGGGTTGTGATTTTCCAGCCATCCTTTCTATTGCTGTACCCTGTTTGTAACCACCCTCTGCATACGCTTGTGCTTCTTTTGCTTTTTTAAACTCCCGATATTCATTGTTTTTCAAAGCATAGTCCAGCGCTTCTTTAGGGTTTAACTCTTTTAACTTGCCATTAATGTTAACAATGGTTGGATATGCTATTTGTTTCCCGTCAACCTCGGCACTTGCCATTTTATGAGTTGACTTTGATCCATCGGGATTGATAATAAATTGTGAGGGATTTTGTATACGTTTTTCAAACTTTTTTTCCAGCGGAACCTGCATAGCTTCTTTATAACCCAGTTCAACAGGTTTCGTACCAGTCGCAGTACTTCCGGCAAAGCTTGTAGAGCCAGTAGGCTGTTGAGAAATGCCATTTTTTTTTAAACCTAAATTGGTTTCAAAATCTGAATAGTCAAGAAACACACCTTTTGTGTTCTCATCAGTATCAAATAACTCAAAGACCTCCTGCGGGTTCTTGTTTAATTGATCCCTAAAGTCCTTTTCATCCAGAAATATCTGGCTGTCCTTAATGGTTTCGTATGCTTCCTTTATTCTGTCTGGCATGTTATTGTACTTTGAAGCCCTCTGCTATTTTTTTCTTTCTTTCCAGTGGAGATAGCTTAGCCCAGTCTGTTTTTAAAATAATTTTTGCTGTTCCGCTTGGTTTAGCAGCAGGCTTATCCTCTATTATATAGTCGGTATACTTTATACCGTGAGCTTTTTCTATTTCACCAATAATATCGACTCTGTTGTATCGTTTTAGTTCTGCCTGAAGATTTTTACCTACATTTATTAGCGGCACGTTATAAAGTTTTGAAGGTATTTCATCTGCACCCTTTAGTATACGTTTTTCATCTTCGGTTATAGTTCCTTCATCTTCTTTCTCGGCAAGTTCTCTATAATATTTTGGCCTAAGCTCCCTGTTTGAAAGGGCTTTTGCTTCTACTACAGCGTAAACCTCTCGTTTTTTAGGGTTATTTGGATCAACCGCAGATCTAACCTGAATCACAGACCCCTTTAGTGGTTTCCCTTTTAGAGATACCGGTATTTTGTTATTGCCTTCATCAATCCAGAAGCCACTATCAGACCTGTATGTATTTGGTTCATTCTCTCCTTTTGGAGGCGTTGATATATCCATTGTCACAGATTGTCTGTCTCCAAATAAAGGATCTACCTCACCTTGTTTGCTTACAGAAACGGTAGTGTTTACTGCGTTTTCTGGTTTATTAGCGGCAAGCATGGCCTTGTATTCGTAATCTGGAATGATCTTGTTTACATTTTCATTTAAAAGTTCACCTTCAAATGACTTTCCAACCATATACCGCGTGGCTGCATCTTTCAAAAGCTTTGGGTCTTTTGTGATACTAACATTATTTTTTGACAAATCCTGAATAATCTTATTCTTTTCTTCATCAGGTAAATTAAGGAATTGATTATAGTACTGAGACTTGTATTTCTTTCCTAAATAAGAATTATCGGTCATTACTGATTCCGTAGCAGCCTCTGGGGATTGGTATTTTCTACCCAATAAAACCCGTGTTCCATTTCCAAGATCAACTGCATTTTTTGTATTCCACTCCTGTTGATTCTTCAGTCCTCCCAATACTTTTTTGCGGTACTCGACAGGGTTGAGTTGTGCCTGCAATGATGGAATATTGTTATAATCCAACTCCTGCAACGGAGTGTTCATTATCGTTTGCTGTGCCTGTTGGTAACTCTCTTGTTCGTGTTTCACAGGATCATATTCTTTGGTAAGCTGAAGAAGTCTATCCTTG
>DASUFG010000390.1:0-5271 GCA_036274715.1 Agriterribacter sp. | reverse complement strand
AGTTTTAGTTTTACGCTCCCGGTGCTGTTCTGATTATCGCCCGTTACCTGCCTGTTAAAATCGGTTAATCGATCAAAAGACGAAGTTAACAGTTAGAAAAAAGAAGCGGGATGAAAGGAACCGATGTTCCTTCTCAGCGTTTGTGTACACTTGTATGCTATTGGAAAAAATGCCCGGTGTTTGAAAATTACAAGGAAGGTCGGAGCGTGATTTTAAATGGCACTTCAATGTGATCTTTCAGACCGGATAAGATCAATTCAGCAGCTTTTACACCCATCTGGTGAAAATCTGTAGATATGGTGGTTATTCCGTTTAAAATAATTTTTTTGATCACGGTTTCATTGTAAGATATAACACCAATGTGTTTACCTATTTTAAACTTCATGGTCAGCAGCCGCTCTATTAAGGTTACCAGGTCGGCTTCCATGACGTTAATGTACACCTCACCGCTGCCGATGGGTTCGGTGGAAATATCATGCACAATTTTATGGGTAAAAGCATATTCCTGGCAAAAGCGGTTAAAGCCCTTGGTGATTCCTTCGGGATAATAACTTTTTTCAGGAAAAATGATCTTCAGCGTATGGTATTTGGCCAATGGTTTTAACGCCTGCTCAAGCGCGTTATAAATATCGTTTTCAAAATTTTCGTACACCGCTGCGAATTCACCCTTAACACCGGGAACTATCTTATCCAGCAATATGAGTTTATGCCTGGGAATGGTATTGATGATTTCGTGTGCGTTTTCACCGCCTTCAATAAAATGTGGAACGATCACATAATGAGAATAGTCTTCCCTGGCATTGGTGAGTAACTTTTTAAACAACCCATAATCGTTGTTGTAAATATAAAAATCAATGGCAATGTGTTCGCCGAGCGTTTCCACAAAAGCATCATATAAAATTTTTTTATGGGCACTCAGCTTATTAAACAGCAGCATTACGCGCTGCGTTTTTTTTATATCATCGTTCACAATATAATAGCCCTTGCCGGGAACAGAGCCGAGCACACCCATTTTTTTCAGGTGCTTGTACCCTTTTTCGGCGGTGTCTCTCGATATCTCCAGCTCGAAGCTGAGCTCGTTAATAGATGGCACCACATCATCCTTTTTTAAGTTTCCTGCATCTATAGCATTCAGTATAGAATGCGTGAGCTGTAAATACTTAGGCGTTGCGGAAAATTCATCTACCTGCACAAACTCGAAAAAGCGATTCAATTTCATATGACCTGAAAAATAACAAAAATAAACCGGTGGCCATTTTTGGATGGCAAAAGACAGCGGTGCCAAAGAGGCTACCTGCCTTTTTTTGACTGAGCTTTTGGGTCTTTATCAAGTTCATCAAGCGTCCATGGATCCCATCTCCTGCCAACAACGTCGCGCACGCTCTTTATATCCTCGGGCTTTACCGTGCCGGCAGAATTTCCGAGGTTGGTGCGGATATAGCTTAATACGGATGCCAGCCACTCATCATCACTGTTCATCATCGGCGGCATGGTGCTTGGATAGTCTTTCCCATCCACCGGCCCAGACAAGCCGCTTAACACAATGCGTATCAACTTTCCCGGGTCACCGTTCACCCGTTTTGAACCTGCCAGGGGCGGCGCTACCATTGCTGATCCGCCAAATTGCAAACCTTTGCCTTCGGGCCCATGGCAGGAGGAGCAAATAGACTTAAAATTTTCCGCTCCCTTTAGTACCATAGCCTTATCTGCTTCTTTAAGATGGTCCGTTTTAACGTCTACAGGTAACCCGGTTGTAAGATGCCCAATAGTTAATTGCGCAGCCTGGTATAACATGCTTTTGCGACTGGAATCTGTTTTAACCACCACTTCGAGAATTGGCTTTGCTTTTTCGGGTGTGCTGTACCGCAATGACTGCACAAGTTGGGTGCGAACGTCGGTATCGGGATCATTGACCAGTTTTGTTAAATGAAGAAAAACCTCCTGGTCGTTGGCTTTAATATACGGTTCACTTATCCATATTGCCATCCTTCTGAGTTCCGGGCTCTGGTCACGCATGAGCTGCCACAATAGCGGTTTATCAATGGCCTTTAATCCTTCCAGGGTCCATAATGCATGTATACGGCCCAGTAATGTAGGTTTATCCTTCCAAAAGAAGAGGTCATCCCAAAAAGATGACTCATCCAACACCATTTGCTTTAATGTGGGTACAACAGACTGATCGTTACGCAGGATCAGTTGCTTTTGCGCATTATCACGCCACCAGCCATTTGGATGCGAAAGGTAATTTACCAACCGGGCGTTCGATGCCTGTAACATGGCGGGCTTTTGGGTATCGGGTGGAATGGCTTCATGAACAATTCTGTATATTCTTCCCCGACCTATATTTTTATCCAGCCCAAAACGAAGTATCTGTGGGCGGATATAGGAGGTACTGCCGGTCCAGGCACCTTCCTGGATGATACCCCTGTACATATCTACAATGTATAAACAGCCATCGGGACCTGTACTCATATTAACCGGGCGAAAGTTCATATCGGTTGATGCCAGGAACTCGGCTTTATCATAGGCATTCTTCACCACCCGCATCCCATTTTTGTTCTGTACTTTGGCGCGGCGAATTAACCTACCCACCGGTTCACAGATAAAAAGATCGCCCTCCATATTTGCCGGAAGCCGGTCGCCCCTGAAAATGGTTTGTCCGCAGGTTCCCGTAAAATGATTTAAAGTGCTGTCATCCCGCAAACGCATTTTACCGCCCTGAACATCGGGCGTGGCAATAATGGGCCACGGAGAATGAAAATCATCTTCGTATTGTGCGGTTTCAAAATCCAACTCGCCATAGGCGGGCATTTGTTGAAAACCCAAAGCGGCTACCTCACCCCCGGCGGAAGAAAGAAATAATCTTCCGTAATCATCATTTCCAAGTCCCCATTGGCCGCTGGGCACATCCACAAGACTGTCGATTTTCAAGTCCTTCCCTGTCCACTTGTACCTCACCTGGTGAGAGGTATAAATCCAGTTGTCGAGATTCCATACCAACCCGCTTTTCTGATGTTCCAGGTTTTTGTTGTCTGGCGTATCATCATGGTACACCTGTACCTTTTCATCGGCAACACCATCATTGTTGGTGTCGCGATAGGTATATAAATTACAACTATAGGTTTCCTGTACAACCAGGCGATCATCCAGCGCCAGCATCATGCGTGGTAAAACAAGGCTGTCAACAAAAACGGTTCTTTTATCCATTTTGCCATCGCCATCCGTATCCTCCAGCCTTAAAATTTTGCTGATGGGTTCATTTTCATTGGTACCATTCACATCCTGCATATAGGTGCGCATTTCCGCCACATACATCCTCCCATCGGCGTCCCATACCACGGCAACAGGTTCCTCAATCATGGGCTCGCTGGCTACCAGTTGCAGTTTGTAGCCCTCCGGAAGATGCATGGTTTTCATGCTTTCTTCAGGTGAAAGCGGCTCAGGAGATGGATTTTGTACTACGGGAAGACGGGTGACAGGCTTTTCCGGGATGTTGTTATCAATATGATTACAGCTCAATGCGATTGAAGCCACCATTACCACTGACCCGCGAAACATTTTTCTCATTTTCAGAAGTTTACCAGGAGAATGAAACTATTTTATTTAAGCTCAGTTGAATATTACAGGTAAATACAAGCGTTCCTCATTGTCAATCGATTCCATTATGTATGGTGCTGTTTTCCTTTTTGATAAATTACTTTCCCTTTTATCATCGTCATTTCTATATTAATGTCGTTATCGAAAATCACAATGTCGGCATCCTTTCCGGGTTGCAATGTGCCCTTTCTATCTAACACTCCCGCGATGCGCGCCGGTGTTTTGGTAATCATAGTAATGGCTTCATGCAGGGGTACCTCAGCCATGTGAATCATACTCCTCACCAACCGATCGGCGGTGGCCACACTTCCAGCAAACGAACTGCGATCAGGTAGTTTGGCAACACCATCTTCTACAATAACCTTTATCCCATCATCAATATTTCCAAGTACGCTGTCGCCTTCCGGCATACCCGCGGCACGCATCGCATCTGTAATCAACGCCGTACGATCGGCCCCTTTAATTTTATAGATGAGTTTCAATAACGGGGCTGGCAAATGAACGCCATCCGCAATAATCTCCACGTCCATCTCATCTATGAGGAACGCCGTTTCTATCACGCCGGCATAACGATAGGCGTTGCGACGGGTAACGCCCGACATGGCCGAATACAAATGCGTTGCCAGCGTAAATCCATTGTTAAAGGCTTCCAGCGCTTCTTCATAAATAGCATCGGTATGGGCGATGGCCGGCAAGATCCCCTGGGCCTTTATGTATTTCCCAAATTCAATGGCTCCTTCTAATTCGGGTGCTGCACTCCATCGCCTGATAGAAGAAGAGTGAGACAGGATTTCTTTATACTCAGCCGGATCAGGATTTCGTATATACCGCGGATCCTGGGCGCCACGCTGGTTCATGGCAAAATAGGGGCCTTCCAGGTGCAATCCCAAAAATTGAGCCCCGGCTGTATTTTTTTTATGAGCTGCGTCATAAGTGGATAAAGTTTGCAGCATGTTTTCACGGGTGCTGGTTAATGTGGTGGGCCACATGGCAGTTGTTCCATACCGGGCATGGGTTTCGGCTATAGCTAAAAAACCGTCAACACTATTATCCATAAAATCGGAGCCACCACCACCATGCACGTGTATGTCGATAAAGCCCGGTGATACATATAGCCCCTTTGCATTGATCGAAATAGCGTCTTTTACTTCAATATCCGTTTCACTTACTATGGTAATGGTATCTCCGGCAATTAATACAGAACCATTATTAATAATACCCGCAGGCGTTATTATTTTACCATTGTATATTTTAGTTAGAGCAGTTGACAAGATTAAATGGTATTAAGTAAATAATCGGGTTATAGTATGGCCAGCGATTTAGGGAACAATAATTGCTTTTTGGCTTACTGTTGACTCCGTTTCAAATCTTTCTTTGATATTTTATAATAATATACCGGTTGATTTTCGCCCTCACTCACCGTATAATATGCGTTGGCTTTCCCATTAAAGCATATAGACTCACCCTGGGGTTCCTGCAGGTATGGGAGTTCCGTTACCGGCCGCAGCAATGCCTGCCATACCGGTTCATTTTTTTTTCGTTGCCAGTAAAATACTTTCTGCAGGCTCTTTACTATTATTTTTTTGCCATCCCAGGAAATATCTCCCGCAGTAATCCATTTACCCGGCCGCATACCAGGAAAATACAGTGCCGCTTTTTTTCCCAGCACCACAG
>DASUFG010000389.1:0-4734 GCA_036274715.1 Agriterribacter sp. | reverse complement strand
CTTTCCAAACCTGGTCGGGCGCAACAACCGGTAATCCCCTTACAAGAAATTGCAGTGCCATTTCTTTATCGGCATGGTCCGGGTGGCGATGTGAGATCAGCAACACATCACACTGCGCGGCGAGACGACTCACCTGTTCCGCACTCATGGCAAAACCAGGAGAGCCGGAAGTGATGCCTGTTACGAGGTCAAAAGCAATGGTTACTGTTTTAGTGCGGGCAATGAACCCCATATTATATACTTTCCATATCCGCACCCCCTTTTCAACTTTGGTCGTTTCCAGTTCTTTGATCACCTGGTCAACTCTTTGCCTGAAAAACTGCTGCGCAGGTACACGATAAACCGCATAGGCATCATGAAAAACTGCATCCAATAACAACTTGGCCATGTTCCGTTCCCGGTGTTCCGGCACGGTTGCAGGATATTTTGAAAGCATTACACGAATCGTATCCAGGAAAACCTGATCCTGCCGGTCAATATAATCATTGTCCTTTTGACTCAATTGTGGGTCAGGTTTTCCTGCGGCCTTTTTTTTATCGTATTGCTGTGCACTTATATTTCCTGCGATACACGAAAGAGTTATCCATAAAACGAATACACGAACTTTTACCGGCATGATTTTTTTGGCGAAAATACGGCAGACGTACAACGATATTTAATTTAATCCTTGTTTATTCTCTCCAGTATTCATAACACCCTTTTTAGATAGCTATGTTGACAAGCACTTCAGCTTCTTCTTTTTCCCTTTAATTGCTGCGGCACCGTTGCTTATTCAATATCCAGCCCATTGTGTTTTGTACCCTTTTGGGATGAGGCGCATTTAGCGATTTATTTCTGGTAAACTTTTTCCCCGGAGATGTTAAGGTGGCTTTCAGGAGTCTTGAATCTTCGGACCTGTCTATATTTATTCTTTTGGGATGGGCATAAAAAAACGGGATATAAAATCCCGTTAAGCGGAGGCGAAGAAACTTTCATCGATCCTCTAATATCTTTATAGTTGTGGTTAAACGAATTAGAAATAGCATGATTAGCTAAAGTAGTCAGTCTTCATAATGGATAGTTCGATTCGGAATAACACCAACCGGGATGGTTAGCAATCATTGATCGAAACTGAATGTTCCCCGGTCAAACAGGGCAGCTATCGGAGATTTTGTATAGCCTTGAAGTTCTTAGAATCCGTATATTTTCAAGATCAATAAAATGATTGATTTCAACATCGATGCCTGCATTGGCAAAATGCCTTCCGTCGGGCATTACTTCGATGGCCAAAACACTCAGCGATGCATTGATGTCTATACCCTTTGTCCGCAGCATTTTCCGGATATCTTTTATTATGAAAGAAGTCAATCCTACCGGTTTGTCCACATTGGTATTCCGGCTACGTTTTTGCAAGGTAACCTGGTCGATCAGGATATTTCGGTATTGCTTTCCATCGGCCTGCAATACCTGTGCATATAGTAAGGCATAAATGTTGGTTCGTGGAAAAAGTGGCGTGCAATTACCACCCTTAAAAAAAGATTGAGCATATACTGCACTTACTTCGATGGTGTCGGGCAACCTGATGGCGCTTACCCGTAGTCGTGGTGCAGGATGCTGTATCCCGGTCGCCCGAAGGGGTCGCCCAAAACGCCCCTGTGCTGTAGACCACTGTCTATCCGTATGTCCAACCCGGAATTCATAGGTGAAAAATCCAAATAATTCGGGGGAATCAGCAGTCAGCCCCTGGGGCAGGGGCAATAAGAAATGCCGGATACCCTTTCCATCGGGATCTACGTCTGCGGTAGCGCCTGCCAAAGCTTGCATGGCCTCAAGTCCCGCATTATCATTCACCTGAGCAGGTCTGATGATCCGTATGATTTCAGGATCAAGGTTAATGGTAGGTTCATCCATTTCTTTCTGCACATCAATATTGTGATCGGATATTGCCGGGTCTGGAGCATACGCCAGCAACCTCGCAAAATAGGCGTCATCCGGATTCTCTACGGGCTCTGCAAATTCTACCCACAGGTATTTTATTTGCTCTGAGGTGGCGGAATACTGGTTATTGAAAAGCTGTTCATCACTGTCGGGCACAGACAATGCCAGTCCAACAGATACGATTTCCGGTACCTGCGACGGTATGCCAGTAATGGGCAGCGTATTTTCTAAATTGTAAGGTTGTGTTGTATAGGCATAAGCAGCAGTATCAAAATCGATGGCTTTATTAAAACGTGGTGACACACGATAGCGGACGTCGATAGGCTCAGGAAACCTGCCAGCCTCTTGATTTGCGCCTTTGGGCAGGGCGCCCGGTTTTGGATCCAGCGCATCAATAAAAACCAATCGAGTTCTTAAACGGTCAGGTTCGGGCATATGCTGCCAGTTTAATCCCTTTGTTAATCCGATAAAACCAATTTTTTCTTCCTCGCCTTCCTCAAAATCTACCCCGTCGGCTCTTTTATATTTCCACTGCCGGAACACTTCAAAACTGTCGGGCTCCAGCATGTCCCAACTCCAATCGCGGTTAAGATCAAGCTGAAGCACCGAGATCCATTTGCGGGAAAGATCATCCATCGTGGCAAAAGTCAGCGAAGAATGATCTGGAGATAAAGTATGACCGATGAGATTGGAACAACCAAACTGCACACGTTCATTCTCCTTGCCCATTATGGACAAACCGTTCTTATCAAATCCGCTTATTGCTGCCAGGCGCTCAATGATGTTGACATCTGCCTGGTTCTGCTCACCTCTTGCCGATGCCGCACGTCTTTCCTCTGTTGTTTTTGCAGACTCCGGCCGGAAGAAAATACTCACCAGGGGATCCGTTGTAGCCTGCAGTAAGGGAGCTGCTTCAAGCGCTTCGATACTTTGACTCACATCACGTTTTACGGGAGTGCTGAAACGAAAATCATCATCACCAAAGTAATCCGTTTGATCCTCACTGCAAAATGAGCGGGTAGTGATCCTTATTGTTCTTCCTGTCGGCAAAATTAGCGGCCCGGCAAGTGTGCTAAGGTCATTGCCTAACCCAAGTGCATCCGGATCCTTTCCCCCATTAAAAAAAATAAGCGGTACATCCCTGAACTCATATTGGAGGTGTATGGTATGCAGTGAATCATCCAAGGAAAGCGAATAATCATCAAAATTCCGGAATGTTTCATATAGCAGCAGGTAGGGTTCTTTCGGTGTCACCCGGTGCAGGGCATTGTAAGAACCTTCTCTATCCATGTCCAGTGTGACTACCTCTACCACAATATGCACTTTGTCTACATCAGGATCTGGTATCGACACTTCCCGCGAGATTTTTTTAAACAGCTCAAAGCTGTCGGGATTATCGGGATCCTGTATGGCATACTTATGCGTGACCGGGTCAACTTTTGCAAGTTCAGTGGATGCAGTGTCCAATGCAATTCTGTCTTCCTTCAAGAGCTGGGTGGCTTTGATAGTGTCATCTGCGGCAAACAAGGCGGCGGGATACCCTAAACGTGGCCTGATAATTTTTAAACCACCAGGCTCATCTGATATAACTGGAGGGGAGGGCGCAACATTACGTGTAAACCTGTGCTTGCAAATGCCGTTTTCGCCGGCAATCAAAGCTCCATCTTTTACACCAGGACCGCCACCGGAAATATCAGAGAGCCGTACACGAAAGGCATAATGTTTTCCATACTTTAATTCCATTTCCGTTCCTGCAAGTTGTTTATATAATAGAGGCGCATTTTTATCACCATTTTTTACCGCCTCCACTTTTTTGTATTCAGCCACGTTATTGATCTCTTCAGGTATGGGATCAGGCACGGCGAGTGAGGCGCCATTCCAGAAAGAAAAAAATGCAGGCAACCATAAACGGTTTTCTATTCCATTGCTTCTTGCAGGAGAAACCTGCACGCCTGATTCACCTGTATAACTGCCTAATTCAATATTTCCTATTTTTAAATCTGCTATGGAAGTAATCGCCACCTGTGACCTCCAGTTTCCGTTGGTTTCATTTTCTGTTATACTCATATCATCTGAGTCGAAAGCTTCCTGGCCTATTTCAGCAACATCAATCCTGTAGCGGTTGATTACAAGTTTGGAGTGCGCCTTTTGCGATGCTTGTGGTAAATGAGTGTCTGCAAAACTCCTGTTCATCCAGGTTAATAATTGTTCATCGTCCCAACCCAATCTTATCCCTGTATCCATTAATGGAGATGGGCCTTCTTTTGTTTCAAGAATCGGGTTAGTATTAATAGCCTGGCTGCAGTGTACAATCTTTGCAAAGCCATCATCGTAAACCAGCACATCTTTAAATACATCGTCAAAAGGCACGGTAGCTTCTGTATTTCCAAATTCATCTATGATCTGTAATACCGGGAAAAGTACCGGGGCAAAAACCTGTCTTGATTTAGTTATTGCGGGTATCCTGGCGGCATAATATTGCACATCATTGCTATCTGTTAAGTGGAGTGTAGTATCCGCAGGATCAGTTTCATCAAAATCAAAATAAATCCAGCCGCCGTCTTTAAAAAAATCAGCGCTGTCCAGTGGTATTTCAATATTAGTATATAAGATACCCAGCGCTTCGGCTAACAAAGGCTGTTGAAGGGCAAACCCAAGCACCTGCGCCCAATTCACTTTGTCATTCCTGGCATATGGTGTGGCAAAGTCACTGTTTTTTAATGCACAGAAATAACTGTCATCTGTGACCGCATTATTCACAGGTTTGCTGAAAGCGAATGCATTCCGGTATGCTTCAGGAAGATATTTCTTTAACAC
>DASUFG010000388.1:0-3198 GCA_036274715.1 Agriterribacter sp. | reverse complement strand
ATCCAGCAGCCAACGCCTGCCGAATCGAAGTGAATGTGAACCATCGGGCGAATATCTAACTATTCCTACATCTGTACCTACCCACATCAGGTTATCGGGCGAACGCTGTACGGTATTCACATATATTGATGGGATGCCGTCTGATGGCTTTAGAAATTGCTGCTTTTTATCTCCGAGTAATACAGATACCCCACCAAGTCCACCAATCCATAATTGATTTTTTGTATCAACTGCAAGGTCCTTCAGATAAGCGCTTAACAATATATCCGTTTCTTTAAAATATTTTATGGAACCGGGTGTGCAATGGTAAAGCCCCACGTCGCTGGTGACCCAAACGCCACCGTGGTTGTCGGAAATAGCATTGCGTACAGATCGGGCTATGGGATAGTCTTTTCTTTCAAACAAATTTGTTTTACAAAGCCACACCCCCTTTGGACCAAATGCATATATTCCTTCTTTTGATGAGCAAAGAACTGAAACCGGTCCTTCAGTTCCTTCTATTTTTACAAGCCTGTTATTTTGAAAATGAAAAACGCCGTTCCAGGTGCCTGTCCATATGCCCGAGGTACTATCCGAAATAACGGCATATGCGGGTCCATTGTCGTTGCCGGTATTTATTTTTTCCCAGGCGAACCCTTCTTTTTTCTTTCTGAAAACACCCGTAGCCGTGGCGATCCATACATCAGATCCACTATCAGCCGTGATGCTTCTTACTTCATTATCTGCCGGATTTTTGCTTACCGGGAATGGCTTGTGAAATTCCTGCCAGAAATAATTGTCTTTTGCACTGGCAGGACTATATGTTATTTGTGTAAACGAAGAATGGATAAAAACGAACGATAAAAGAAAGAAGAAATATCTCATGTTTCCGATTTTGTATTTGGTCTGATAGCAGTTCATGCAAAACGCTTATTTTTTATGGGTTTCTCCACCATGCGGTTGACGGTATGGGTTGCCTTTCGATGCCGGGTCCGCTATAGTACAATTCCAGGAAAGCCCTGTTCATGCGACTGTTGTAGTATTCAATTTTTACCGGGTGATAACCTTTCTTTAAATAAACATCGGCATCGTAGTTGATCTCCCGATCCAGCTCCTCGAATAACATGTTGTCGTGTACGTGCAACCGTAATATATGATCGGCATGTCCATAAAAGCGATAATAGCCGTCTTCGGGCACTTCAATATAGCCATCATATACCACTCCCCAAAACTGCTGTTGGTGCGAAATATGAACAAAGTCAAGATCGGGTACTTTGCCCGATTTCAATACTTGAATGTTTTTGAATTTTATGCTGTCTTCATCCTTTATGGTGCCTGTAAAATATTGATATTTTAATCCCTGTTGAAGATTGGTGGGGTTTACGGCTCCGTATTCTTTTTCCCTGGTGAAAAGAAATGTATTTACCCTGCTCTTCCCAAACTGGTTAAAGGCAACGGTTTTGATGGAAGTTGTTTTGTTGAGGATGACTTTTTCCAGGTAACGTTTACTGTTTATGCCGGGCTCACTGCCATCAAGAGTATACCTCACCTCTTCATTTGGCTGTGCAGGTATTAATTGAACCTGGATGGTATCCGTAAATATGCGGCGCGAATGTTGAACAACCGGCCCGGCTGGTGTGAGCGACGTCGTTTTATTTTTCCGGCTTTCTGTTAATGTAAATTGATCGAACAGTACTCCATTTTCATCAATTGCCTGGAACTGCAAATTATTGTTATGAATAGCTACATACACAAAATGATGTATTGTGTTCACTTTGTTGGTAAACCATGATCGGGTAGGGGCAGCTTTTTCGAGACCTCCACCGGCACCGCCAACATTGAGATAAATTACGCCGTTGCGGTCTGCCACTTTATTGCCATTGATGGGCCATGTTCTTTCGTAGGTGTGAATATGACCATAAAAAACAATGTCAACACCATATTTTTCATACAGGGGCACCAGGGAGCGAACTTCGTCATCACCCAATGTAGAGGCTTCAGCATGCGTATTTCCAAAATCATCTTCATCTGAGGAATAGGGTGGGTGATGATGAACAACAAATTTCCAGTAAGCGGTTGATTTTGCCAATGCCTGTTCCACTGTATTGTAGAGCCCTGTTCCTTTTTCCTGGAACTGGTCGGTATCCACCATAAAAAATTCAGCATTTCCGTATTTAAAGCTGTAAAAGTAAGGTTGGGGAATATACATGTACTGATAATAGTAGGCGGCATCGTGTTCGTGGTTGCCCGGGATAGTATAAAGGGGTATAGTTTTCATGAATGCATTAGACGGCGCAAAAAATTCGTTTACCCAATCGTCCTTTATATAACCCAGGTCTACCAGGTCGCCGGCGTGCAGCGCGAAATTGGGACGTTCTTGGTAGGCCTGTGTGCTTACGCGGCCCCATGCCCCGGTATCGGCATGATCTCGTTGTGAATCGCTGAAAACAGCAAAAGCAAAAGCTGAACTGTCTTTAACTGCAGTTTGAAAAGTATTTACCTGCGATGCAATGGTGTCTCCCCCAGGTAATACAGATAACACACGATAAAAATAATTGGTTTGGGGGTCGAGTCCTGTTAATTCAATATGGTGCATTGATCGTAACCCGGGAATTGTTTGATGACGAGAAAGATTGGGCTTGCCAGTATTAAATTTTGCTGCACCGTATTGCACCTGGGTACTGCTGGAGTCTGATGTTTCCCAGTAAATGCGGATGCTGTTTTTAGTGGCGTATTGTAAATAGGGTTGAATAACAAAATGAGGCCTTGCCTGTTGGGCAATTAAAATAAGAAAGGAAAAAGGTGAAAGGAAGAGAAGTGACAATTTCTTTTTCATGAAACTCTTTTTTGCAAAAAAACCTGCAAGGATGCCAGAACGGTGATCGGCAATCCTTACAGGTTTTACTTTCAATATATTCTACCAGGGCTTACTGGTTCCCTGTATAATCCAGGGTTTAGCCCACTGGCTATTTTTGCCCCTTGGGCCGGTATACTGGTTATCTTCATTGTTGCTAATACCGGTGTTTGCATTGTCAGTATTATAGTTCAATTCATTGTCGCCGTATATTAAGCGGACGGGCAAGACAGGAGCAGCCGATGCAGTTCCTGCAACCAATGCTGGAAATCCTGTTCTCCTGAAATCGAACCAGGCTTCCAATGTTGAAGTAAAGCTGGCGATCCATTTTTGTTCTAAAATCTGTGCTTGTGTACCATCAAATG
>DASUFG010000387.1:0-3614 GCA_036274715.1 Agriterribacter sp. | reverse complement strand
GGAAGGACTCTTTTCGTCTACAATTAACGTATTGCCTTAAAATGTCAACAGGCGGTATCCTGGATGAGATTGGCACTGATATCAATGGCATAACCGAATGGTTCCCCAATTCCCGCAAATGTGTGCTTCAGCATATGATTGCTGATCGCCTTTGCGACCTGTTGCCGGTTAATGATCAGTTAATGACAGGATTCAATTTTTACAAACTTTCCGCCATATTTATGCATAGTAGTGTTTATTTGTCGTTTGATTGCTGACTCAAAAAGAGATTTTTAAGTTACGGGCAACCATCATCACGCTTTGAGTGATTGCAATGTGGAATATGTTCGTTATCTTAGTGAGGCAGCAGTGTGAAAATGCTTCTTTAGTAGCCGGTACATCTATTACCACTTTTCGTTTTTTTAATATCGTATTCCTACCTATCCCTTCTTTTACTATCCAAGCATCTTACCAGGGCACTCCATTCAGGATCACTTCATTAAAAAATCCTCAAATGACTAGAGATAGTATTGAAGATTACCTGTACTTCTTTTGGGCTCCGCTATTAAAAGAAGGCACGCTCAATCCGGATGATATTGACGCGTTTCAGGAGATGATCATACTCACGTTAAGTCAGGCTGCAGTGTATATTGAAGCGCCGGAGTATATTGCAGGTGTAAGTAGTCGTGAATTTCCCGATGAGATAAAGAACGAGATTACTGCTTTTGGCGACAAGATATTCAGCAATATCCCCGCCAGGGGAACGGATAATGCCCTCTGGCTCAAGATAACCACCGTCCCCATCGTGCCGATTGAAGTCACTATTATTGACATGCACCTGGAGATGGAGCAATCATTCGGTCCCTTTAAAATATCTGGGGAAAAATATCTCACTTTCGATTTTTTTTCAGTGGCCTTTCAACTGCAGTTGCGGCTGCCGATGGTTGCAGGCGTTTCAGCGGTAATATCAACCAAAGTGCCTTTTGCCATAACCGATGGTCCTGTTGCGGAGATAGATATACCTGATTGCACGGTATGGCTGTCCGCAATCGATATTGACCAGGGAGTGGCTGATGCCTCACTGTATGCCGGTGTCCGTTTAAAGCAATGTGTCGTTTCCTTTGATCCCGGTTACACGAAATCCGGTAATCTTATATCAGCGGGGTTAATCGATTTGCGTGCAGGCTTTTCTGTTACTTGTCTTGCCGCCGACGAGGCACCATTGGTAGAGCCAGGTGTTACAGTTGCGGCTGGTAATGCATTGGCGTACCCTGGAAAATTTGTTTTTACGTGTAAGAATCAAGCTGGCCTCCCACAACCACCGAAAATAATCCTCACACACGCAGAATCTTTTTCTGGTGTTCTTTTTGGAAGCACGGTTACCACCTCAGTTATTAATGAAACAACGGGTAGCTGGGTACCTGAAAAAAGAATGCTATCCTTTTCCTTACAAACCGAAGAAGGTATATTTTCTGCCACAGAAAATGCATCCCGCGTTTTTGATTTAAAGGGTGAAGGAACCATCAGCGACCCGGCCTGGTATTTTGTGCCCGTAAGTATTAATCACCCGCTGGCATTGGGTAGATTGGGGATTGCTTCGGAAAGCGGCTACCTGGGATTCGATATCAGGGACGCCTGTAGACTTTCGTGGGACGGATTGGAAAACGGCCCGGTTAAACTCAAGCAATTTTTTTTACGTACTTCACCCGACACCCTGGTTATCACCTATACATCCAGCGGCAATTTGCTGGCAAAGCAGGAATTACAATTGTGGAAAGCAGTTGAAAAGCAAAAAGGGCGTTCCCGTGTTCACCTTAGTTACACATCGGGCGGAGGAGGGAATTTTATTTCTCATCGTAGAAGTAAGGAGCAGCACACCACAAGCGCGGCCATGGACCTGGATATCGACCGCCCACTGCTCTCAAATGGCGAACGGGTGTTCCTGCAGACCGCAGCAAAACTGATGCTCATTCATAATCAGGCGGCGATAACTGCAGTTATAATAGGAGAGAAAATGGATCCTGCTGCAGCCTTTGAAAGCAGCGCTTACAAAAGGCTTAGCAGTTTTGCACTGGCTAATGCGCTGATTCTTGTAAACCCCGTGGAGCTTTTTTTACTGGTAGCCCAATTGGATGGCAGTGGGATTGCCAGGTCGGGCCAATGTATACTTACCCTCCCGGTGTTTAATATTGAGCATACCCTTCCTGACCCCTATATCACCAGTCTTTTTAACGACCAGCCTCTTGCTAACGACAATGTGCAACCGACACGGGGACTGCGGGTATCGGTGAGCTGGCTCGAGCCGGATGAGGCGGCGCTGATCATGCAATTATGCGACGAAAGCGGCAATGTATTTACGCCAAAAGGATCCATAACCGACGAACAATTGGCAGACCATCTCCTGCAGTTTCCGCTTCCACATCCTGGCGAAACAATATATGATACTATTCTGGATCAGTCCGTAATGTCTGCTGGAAATATTGAAGCCACTGAGCGTCCGGATAATGCAACTTATGGCTCTTATCAATCATCTTACCATTCAAAAACCAATACCACCGGCGCATTTTCCATGCTGCATATGTTGCCTGGCAATGCCTCGTTGGTGGATGTTTCTGGAAGAGCCTCGCAGATGGGCGTCAGTTTTTCACGCCGGCTTGACAACGCAGAACAAGGCATACTGGCGGTCCTTGCAAACACGGGATATACCATGAACCAGACTTTCCGTATCGTGAATAACGAACTGGTAAGCTCTGGAAGATTTGTTAGGGCCTTTACACTTCCACAGGTGCAGTGGGAGCCTGTTTATTTTGAACGGAAGAGCGATTTGAGAACTTTTTTTTCGGAAGAGAACCCTTTCGCAACACACGGCGTACCTACCCGTATTTCGAGTGCTAACAAAGAAGATGTGACCTTAGCGCCGGTGCCCGTAACGTCGTATGTTGTCAATAGTTTTCTCGATGATAAGAATAAATATGCCGCTGCCGCGCATTTTGCGCTGCCCTTCGGGATGAATTCGGTAGCCTTATTTCATCCTATGGTAGCGGATGTGGTGCTGCCTCGCCCGGAAAATCTTTTTAGAAGATTTATGGCGAGAAAGCCGGATCCCTACTCTTATAGCATTATGAATTTCAACCAGCCAGCCTTTTTATTAAAGTCCGGTCCGCTATCCGGAGCCATACAGATAAAGGTCTTATCAGAAGGGTATCCTGACGTGCCTCGCGACAATCTTCCTGATCCTTCTTTTCATGGTGCTGTTTTACAAACGCCCGAAGGATTCAATGTTACCATTGATCCCCGTTTGCAACAAGTGATATCGGGAGTACAAACCGCAACAGCGCTACTACCGCAGTTTTTGATAACGCCTGAAAATGCAAATTTTTCGTTTTTAAAAAATACAGCAGGCAATTTGGGGACTTTAATACAATGCCATGGCGATTCAATATTAGGTGCAACCATAACTGACCAGTTTAACAAACAGATGTGGGGCGAGCAGGCTATTGAAAGCATACAGGTGGATAAAGTGAACAGGAAGGCCTTTATAACATTTGCCTTTACCCGTTCTGTTAATGCGAAGGTTCCCCTGAGAAGAATAGATTTTTCCGGACTTGGTGCCAGTATATTCAGTAATTGGCTTA
>DASUFG010000386.1:0-5796 GCA_036274715.1 Agriterribacter sp. | reverse complement strand
TTTCGGCTGCAGCCAAAGCATTTTGCAGCTGTGTTCGCGTTGGGTTCTGTGTGCGGGCATACTCATACCCTTTATGTTTTCCCGGACCTTCCTGCACATAAGTTGATGTTTGATAAATAGGCGTCATAATAGCGCCGGTAGACGGATCGGGATGTACTCCGGCATGAATGAATTTTGTAGCAGGTTTCATACGCTGTATATAATGAAGTGCAAAGATGCGTAAATGAGATGAGTTTCAACTTATCAAGTTATTTTCCGGAACTCCAGTTTAACAGAAACTTAACCGGTACCAGGTAACAATTTGCAGTATCACTGAAATGCCTTGCAGCAAAGGGTTCCAGGATCGAAAATGATATTGGGGTACATTTAAAATAATCCTGTTGAGGGCGTAATCTTATCTTGATCCACCCGCCGGCGTAGTAACATTTTTAAATGAATAACCGCTTTCTACTTTTATCCTGTCAAAATAATTTCTAATGATCCAAGTAAATGTAATGTTATGAAAAAAATATTTGTTCTGGCCCTTGCGGCGTTTTTCTCGGCAGGCGCATATGCACACCATGTTTCCATAAGCGAAAAGGCGTTGAAAGCATTTCATGAAACCTTTACTGCTGCGGAAGAAGTAACCTGGCATGAACAGGGAGATGACTATTCTGTCCATTTTTTACAGGCAGACATAAGATATATTGTACATTATGACCAGCAGGGTAAGATCATAGGCGCTATGCGTTTTTATAAACCCGCTCATTTGCCCATGAATATTTTAGCAGAGATTACAAGATTGTATTCCAATAAAAAATTGGCTGGTGTAACCGAAATTACTGCCGGGGATAATGTAGCTTATTTTGTAAAAATGGAAGACAGCAAATATTGGCTAACGGTTAAGTTTACACCGTATGGCGACAGTGAAGTATATGAAAAATTCAAAAAACAACTGTAGGACGTAGTTGTTTTATCAAACCTGTCGCAATAAAGTGGCAGCCACCAGGTAACGCCAGTCATAGTTATCCGGTGAATACGCGGAAACCGGACGAACAGGGATATGTACTGTCTCTTTTTTTAAAATGCCTGCAGCCGAAAGTGTTTGTTTAGCATACTGTATGCGTTCCTGCAATACAGGTTGGTTCATCCATTGCAGTTGCGGAGGTTCAAAACCAATTTTATCTTTTCTCCAGGTAACGGCTGCAGGCAATTCATTTTTCATGCTCTCCCGCAGTATCCATTTAGAAAATCCATTTCTTATTTTAAACCCCGGGCTAAGCGAAAAAAGAAAAGTGACCAGTTCGTGACTCAGGAATGGCAAGCGTATTTCCAGTCCATGGGCCATGCAGTTTCGATCGGCGTAGCACAATAATTCTTCCAACCCGCTTTGCACGGTGTTGTAGTATAAAATATCATTCAACCGGCTTACATAAGGTTTATAGGAACAATCTATATCAACGAAGGCTTTTAAGAAACCGGGGTCAATATCCGGGTTAGCAGTAAGTCTTTTATGTTCCCGCTTCTGGAGCCTCAATGCGGTCAGTCCCGGGCTACAGGCTGCCAGGTAATTCTTAAAACCCCACCCAAAGGGAATATCATTGCCCACCAAAGCCGCTTTTTCTTTTTTAAATTTTGCGACATTACTGCCCGTCAGCAGTTCCTGGAGGTACCAATGAATATATTTCGGATACCCGCCCATGGTTTCATCTGCACCCTGACCGTCTAAAAGCACTTTGGTTTGATGCTCTTTTGCCAGTTTGCATAGTGCATACTGCGTAAAAACACTCGCCGACCCTATCGGTTGTTCGTGGTGAAAGCAAAGCTTTTCAAGATCATGAATAAAGCATTCGGCTGTAGGTGTAACCTGGTAATTGGCTAAACTATATTTTTTGACTACTTGTTGAATATAGTCCGATTCATCTTTTTCATAGCCAGGAAAAACGGCCGAAAAACTTTTATAGCCGGTATTCCCTGGCTGTAATGCTTGTATTGCACCGGCAATGGAAGAGCTATCCAATCCTCCGCTTAAACTGGTGCCGACGGGCACATCGCTTCTTAGCCTTCTGTTTACGGAATTAAAAAAAAGAAACCTGAATTTTTCTACCGCTTCTTTTTCATTGCAGGAAATGCTGAAGTCCTTGTCGACATCCCAATAGCGCTGTGCGGTAAATTGTTTGCTTTTAACCTTCCACTTCAGGTAATGGGCTGGCGGCAGTACATATATTTTTTTGTAGAAACTGCGCTGCTTTTCCACAGCAAACTGCGTATGTCCTAACCCGATATAATACAGTAGTGCCTGCTCATCCACTTTTTTTTCTACCCCGGCGGCCCATAAAGCCTTCATTTCACTCGCAAAAAGAAATGAATGATTGCTTTCATCAAAATAATAGAAAAAAGGTTTTTCTCCGAACCTGTCCCTGGCAGTAAAAAGGGTTTGCTCTACCTCATCCCAAATGGCAAAGGCAAACATGCCGTCAAAGTGCTGAACACAATCTTCCCCATAGTGAGCGTATGCCGCCAGGATAACTTCCGTATCGGAGTGAGTGTAGAAGTGATATCCTTTTAAGATAAGGTCTTCCTTTATCTCTAGGTAATTATAGATCTCTCCATTATAAACGATACTGTATTGTTGTTTGGGATTACCAGAGAAATGCATGGGTTGGGCAGCAGCTTCACTCAAATCAATAATGGATAGGCGCCGGTGGGCAAAACCCACTATTTCGCCTGGGCTGATCCAGTATCCTTCGCCGTCGGGGCCACGATGCGCAATTGCATCCGCCATTTTTTTTAAACGGGAGGTACTGATTAAAGCAGGGTTGGGTGATATAATACCGGCAATGCCGCACATAGCCAGTAAATATCGAAAATCTTTGAAGCAAAACCGAATTTTATTCCCGCGATCAGCTTAAATATTTACCCACAATAGGCATCCTTCTTCCTACACCAAATGCTTTGGAGCTTACGCGAATGATCGGACAAAACTGGTTGCGTTTATATTCATTGATATTAACCAGCCTGAGCACCCTGTTTACCAATGCCGGGTCAACACCCATGGCTATAATTTCTTTTGGTCCCTGCCTTCTTTCAATATATTGATATAATACTTTATCTAATACATTATAATCGGGTAAACTGTCGCTATCTTTTTGATTAGGGCGCAGTTCTGCAGAAGGCGCCTTTTCAATAACAGAAACCGGAATAATCTCCTTGCCGCGGTTGATGTAGCGGGCCAGTGCATAAACCTGCATTTTATATACATCGCCCAAAACGCTTAGTCCCCCGGCCATGTCGCCATACAAAGAGCCATAACCTGTTGCCAGTTCGCTTTTATTGGAAGTATTCAATAATATATAGCCAAATTTATTGGCAATGGCCATCAGGAGGTTTCCGCGGGAACGGCTTTGAATGTTTTCCTCCGCCAAGCCAAATGGAAGATCTTTAAACAAGGGCTTTAACCCCGTTAAAAAACTTTCATAAATATTGTTAATGGGAATGACGTGGTATGGATTTCCCAGTGTTTTACTCAGTTGTTCCGCATCAGATACGGAGTGGTCGGAAGAAAAGGGCGAGGGCATTAATACTGCGGTAACATTTTCGGCTCCCAGGGCTTCACAGGCTAAGGCCAATACTACCGCACTGTCAATACCGCCACTACTGCCCAATATGGCTTTAGAAAAATTCATTTTTTGGAAATAATCACGGATACCCAAAATAAGTGCTTGATAAATTTGCCTGATGTTGTTGTGAGCCGTCAGAAAATCAATGATGTGGTCTGGATTGCTGATTTTAGACACCCGCATTTCCTGGTCTGTTTGGCCCGAAATAGTAGCCGGTTGCTGCCCGGTTATTTGAGTCGGCTGAGCAGGTTCAATAGTGCCCGCCGTGATATCGGTCACATAAAAAGCTTCTTCAAAATAAGCCATTTCTTTCAGCAAGTTACCTGTTGCGTCGTACACCAAACTGCCGCCATCGAATATGATTTCCGTTTGAGACCCTACCGCGTTGCAATACAGCAGTGGTACCTTATATTTCAAAACATTTGCCTTTGCTACTTCTTTGCGGTCTTCATCATGATCGTAATCAAACGGAGAAGCCGAAATATTAATCATCAGGTCGGGTTGTTGTTGCGCAAGAATATCCATCGGGCAAACCCGGTATAAGGGATTATCTCCCAGGTTCCAGATGTCTTCACAAATGGTAAGGGCTATGCGGTGGTTTTTAAAGGGTATTACCTGCCATTCAAATGCCGGTTCAAAATACCGGTATTCGTCAAATACATCATAGGTGGGTAGCAATGTTTTATGTGATACCCCGATTACTTCACGGTTGTAGAGGAACCAGGCCGCATTAAAAAGATCTTTTCCGAGTGGGTTGGGGTTTTTTTGCGGGGCGCCAATAATTACGCCGATACCCCCGGTATGTTGTTTTATTTGCTCAATCGACGCATTGCACTGGTTAAGGAAGTCTTCAAACTCCAGGAAATCTCTTGGGGGGTAACCACAAACGCTCAATTCAGAAAATACCACCAGTTCGGCTCCAGCTGCCCTGGCCTGTTGAATTGCAGCTATTATTTTGCTGGTATTCTTTTCAAAATTGCCGATGTGATAATTTTGTTGGGCTAGTGCTATCCTCATAAAGCAAAATTAAAGTGAGTTGAACCGATACAACAAATAATAATCCGTGGAGACCACCTGACTGTACTCTTTTGAGCCATATCGCATATTCGTTGTAACTTTGCTATTCAATTAATGGCGAAATACAATGAACAAGATTGCCGCAATTTTATTGGGTGTGGTGTTTATGGTGTTGAGTAGCTTGGCCGTTTCTGCACAATGTTCTATCTGTACCCGAACCGCGCAGCAAATGGGTGAAAAACCTGCCAAAGCTTTAAATGCCGGCATCCTCTATTTAATGGCTGCCCCTTTCGCAGTAGTAGGAATTATTGGTTACCGCATGTGGAAGCAGAACAGCAGCGAAAAGGATCATTGATACGGCTTTAAGAAAATCCTGAATAATTCCGGGTTCCACTTTAGCGGGAGTGCCTGTTTTGAACCTTCCAAAGTTTCACATATTTCAGCAGTGTTTGGTATGCCACGCTTTTGGCGATGAAGAAGCCTTCCATCCCATCTAAAAAACCCAATTTAAAAATATAACCTGTAACAAAAGCGGCAAAGGGATTAAAAACAATTTTAAACAATGACGCGCGCTTTCCCTTTTTGAACATGGCCTCGGACTGAATCGTAGTAAATCGATTCATTTGAGCGATGTGTTCTTCGATGGTATAATAGGTGTAATGCAATATGTCACCAGGTAAACGACGAATGCTGGCTCCGGCATCCATTTCAATTCTATCATGCGGGTTGGTACCACCCCATCTCCCTTTTTGCCTGTGTAATACCCTGAGCTTTCTGTCCGGGTACCATTTGCCATGCCGTATCCATTTACCGCAATAATTGGAGCAACGGTTCATACTATATACATCGTAAGGAAATCCTTCCTCCTTGGCCTGAGTTATCGCTTTGTAAAGCGTTTCATCCAACGCTTCGTCGGCATCGAGCGACAGCACATGATCATATGCCGCCTGCTGCAATGCAAAATTCTTTTGTTCTATGTAACCCAGAAAGACCTGTTCAATAAAACGCACACCATATTGTGCGCAAATGTTTTTAGTTTGATCTGTGGACTGTGAATCTACCACAACGATTTCCTCCGCCAGCCCTTGTACACTTTCAAGGCACCTGCCAATATTTTTTTCTTCGTTGAAGGTGATAATGACAACGGATAGCGGCTTCATGTTCGTTTTAAGGTGTATGA
>DASUFG010000385.1:0-15731 GCA_036274715.1 Agriterribacter sp. | reverse complement strand
CACAACAGGAACAGAGATACAAATGCAGATATAAAAGCAAGATATGGTTTTTGAATGATAACTATTGCGACTAAAAAAGACACTACCGCAATGCTCCACCAGGGAAGATATAAGCAGGCCACAAAACTCAATAAGGCGGTTAGTATAATCGAAACAATAAATTTCATGCGTTGGTTTGTTAAATAAATTTATCAGTGCATTAATGGTATCGATGTTTTATTTTTTTGTTGACTTCAAAAAATAAAACCGCAGATCCTGCTGCTATTTACGGTTTGTCAAATTCCATTTTCCAAACCAGTTGATCACCATCTCCCTCTCCTCTTTTCATAAACCAGGCTTTGTAGTATTCGCCGGCTGCCCATTTGTCAACAAACTGGTCGTAGTAGGCGCTGCCGGGATTGCCCGACTGCCCACCCGGATAGATTACATAGGCTTCTGTTTCATTGGTTAAGTGCACCACCATGCGCCAACTTGGACCGTGATTGTGCTGCATGGCATTAATAATATGTGCACCTCCTCCAACGGGTAATGCTGTTCTCGCGAAAGGCATCATGGTTTTACCCAGTAAATGATAAATGCTTGTATTTTTATTGGCACCCCATGTGAGTTGGTTTACTGCATTCAATGAATCGGCTTTTGCTGCGATTTGCCTGAAAGCGTTTGTCACCACATCCGGAAGAGTTTCAGTTTCGGTGGTATTAATATTGTCGATATAACTGAAAGCGGAATCACGGAGCAGGGCTTCTATCAATGTGCCTTCCTTGGGCCGCAGCCGGTTGACGCCTGCCTTGTCAAATTCATCGTCCCATATTTCCTTTTCAAGCTGATCGTACCATAATTTAAAAATAGTAGCACCCCGTTCATCGATATTATTGTATAACGACCAGCCTCTGACCAGGTCAAGATATTTTCGTTCTGTATCGCTAAGACTACCCTCTTTGATGTATTTTAACAAAAGCGGCCTTGCAGTTTCGGCAAATACGTTGTAATTGTCATTTTGAAGTTTCATCATATCCTGCGGGGTAATACCCTGCATCGCAGATAATTTCCTGTTCACCGCAATGCCCCGGTACTCGTCGTAATAACCAGGGATGAAATAGGGATACGCACTATCCACCGGCCGCTGGTTGGCACTGCTTACAAAACCCCTTTCGGGATTTAGCATGTGTGGATTCTCCTCCATCGGAATAAATCCTTGCCAACTGTAACTGCTGTCTTCTCCCGGCATCACGTATAACCCCTGGCTGTTCCATCGTGCTGGAAAAACACCCTGGTGCCAAATGGCGATGTCCCCGGCTTTAGACGCAAATACCACGTTATGCGCAGGGCAGGTAAAATATTGAAGGGCGTCGTGGTAGTCGTCGTAATTTTTTGCCCGGTCCAAATAATACCAAAACATCAGGTCATTTGAAGGATCATGTGCTTTCCATCTAAGAGCTAAAGCAGTTCCCGGTTCGTCAGCCGCAGGAAAACTGTTGTCGTACATCACGGGCCCAAAAACGGTGTAGGCAACGGTATCGTACACCACGGGTTTCCCTTTCACCTTTATGGCTTCCACCCTGAGCTGGCTGTTGCTCCAATCGCCATTTAACTTATATGCTGTTTTACTTTCATCTTTAAACTGAACTGCATAATAATCCATTACATCCCTTTCGGAGCTCGTAAACCCAAAAGCAATGCTGTCATTGAAGCCGATAATAACACCCGGGGCGCCGGGAAAGCTTACTCCGTATGCATTCATGGTAGGCGTGGTTACCTGCATTTCGTACCATATAGACGGAAACGTAAGGTCGAGGTGTGGATCGTTACAAAGTATGGGCGCCCCGCTTTGGGTTAATGCGCCACTTACTGCCCAATTGTTGCTGCCATTATCAGGGTTGGGTTTGTCTGCTTCCTGCAACCCACCGGCAATGTTAGTGTGCTTGCTGAGATATAAAGAATCTTCCGTTGGCGGAGGAACAGGAACGATAGCTGGCGGGGGGAAAAAAGTTCCCTTGGGGATGATGGGTTCAAGCGAATCGGGCGCATCCGGAAAAAGAATTTTCACGGCATCTTTACCAAAAAACGCTTTGGCTTTTGTCATGGGCAAATCATCAGAAGAACCCGACAGGGTTTGAGCCATTTGTTTTACAAAAAGTGCGGTTTTAAGATTGCTCCATTTTTCGGGTGCATATCCTAATAATTTATATTCCACGGGCAAACGGCTTGTTGCTAACGATTCAATATAAGCATTTACACCAGCCGTGTAATTGTCGACCTGCGCTTTTGAAATAGGATTAGCTTCCATTTCCTTCAGCATATTTTCTGCGGCATATACCATGCCCATCCGTCTTCGTCCTTTATCGTAATTCACCGCCTGTTCTCCCACTATTTCACTTATTCTTCCCGCGGCTGCATAGGTCTGAAATTCCATCTGCCACAAACGGAAACGGGCGTGCAGGTAGCCCTGGATAAAACAGGCATCTTCATCATTATCAGCAACAATATGCGGTATCAATCGCTCATCAAAATATACCGTTGATTTTCCATTGAGCTGCGGAAATCTTAGCCTGTCATTAAAATCTTGTTTAAGCGATTCGGCATTTTGCCATATTCCATGCTGGGGACTTAAAAAGCTACCCAAAGGCAACGGTAGCCAGGTTTGGGTGCCCAGGGCAACAATCAATAAAATGGTGATGGTAAATGAAATGCAGAAAAAAACAATTCTCATGGTTTAAAATTACAGGGTTGATGGTAAATGGCAAATTAAATACGGGAAAAGGTACAAGAACCAAATAGCAAGCTCCAGCTAAAGCCCCGAAAACGGGAAATTCGAAATACGAAACAGTAAGCCACAAACCGTATGCTCCGTGACCCTCCGTGCCTTCGTGCCTTTGTGGTTCAAACAGAAATCCGAAAGAGAGAAACAAAAATCAAATAAGCTCCAAATTAGAAATTCGAAGTGCCTTTGTGGCTCAAACAGAAACCGGAAACCAATCTCAAATTTCAAATCTAAATCTCAAATCACTTATTTTTAGTCCATGAATGAAACAGATGTAAAGAACATCCTGGGATTGCAATTGCCCACCGATCCGCGTTGGGTAAACCTGGCGGAAATAAGTTTGGAAGCTATTCTCACTGACCATGCCTATTGCGAACAAAAAGCGGCTACTACCTGCATCACCCTTATACAGCGCTATTCGGACAAAGAAAAATTGGTAACTGAACTGTCACCTATTGTAACCGAAGAATGGGGACATTTTCGATTGGTGTTGGCAGAGTTGCATAAAAGAGGACTTTCACTGGGAAAACAACGTAAAGATATTTATGTGAACCTGTTGCTCGAATTTCAGAAAAAAGGTGGAAGTCCCGAAGAACGATTTTTGGATCAGTTACTCACCATGGCATTAATAGAAGCCCGAAGCTGCGAGCGATTCAAGCGGCTGAGCGAAGGCCTGGATGACGCGTACCTGCGCAAATTTTACCGCCGCTTTATGGAAAGCGAAGCCGGCCATTACACGTTGTTTATTAACCTGGCAGAAACCTATATGGATAAAGACAAAGTAAGAAAGCGTTGGGCAGAATGGTTGGGCTATGAAGCCGAAATGATACAAAGTATGGAGGTTAGGGGCGACAGGATTCATTGAATTATTTTATTTGCATCATCAGTAATAACCAATTTTGGCACCTCTTTTTTCTTCTGTTTTATATACAAATTTATGGCAGCATGTAATTTGCCCTGGCAAATGCTCTTTTAATCGTATAGCAACTAATGATTCAGAGGAAAGGTGTCCTTTTTAATTTCATTTAATTGTTCTTTGATTTTATCAACCACAGGCTTCTGCTTTATAACCAGTATCGAAAATGTTTCATACCGGTTTTCTGTAAACCCGAAATGCATACTTACAGGTTTTTTATAAAGAAAATTTACTCCTATTACCATCCTTCGGTTGAATGTTAGAATCTTGAAACCGTTGCCAGCGGTGTACAACAGATGTCCGTTCAATCAAGCGCGTTATATTGTTTGATAAATAAAATAATTACAACTTCATCTTCGGAATCTTTCGAAACTACAGTATCCGAATACTATTTGCCCGTTGACTATATTTTATACACTCAAATGATGTTAACTAATGCGGCAAGCTCGAAAACTACGCAGGGATCATTTAAACCACCCGCTGCATTGCGTGGAAGGATGGTATGCTGATATAATGCTGATGGTGTTCTACAAAAAATTATGCGGCAAATCAGCATGAGTTAATAAATATTTACCTAAATTGGAAATAATAAATAGGGATGCTTATTCCAAACAAACTGCAGTTCCCATAATCGCTCAAGAGTTGAGTCAGACAATACCAAATATTGACCAACATTTACTGAAACGGCTCTCTGAAGACGATAGGCTGGCTTTTGAGCAACTCTTTTATTCCCATTGGGACATGGTTTATTCCACAGCGTTAGTCATGACCAAAGTTCCGGAAATGGCTGGCGATATCGCACAGGACGTGTTTTTATCCCTGTGGGAAAACCGGCAAAAAGCTGCAGTCATTGAGAATATAAAAGGCTTTCTTTACACCAGTGTAAAATTCCTGGTACATAAAAGGCTCCGGCGTATAAAAGTAGAAGACGCCTACACACAATACCTTGGCCACAAGTCCTCCAAAGTCGGGGATACGCATGAAGTGGAAAGTTCTGTAACGACCAAACAACTCCAGTCATCAATAAGAAATAGTGTTGCCCAGTTACCTCCCCAGTGGCAACTTGCTTTCAAACTCAGCCGGGAGCAAGGCTTGACCCATGAACAGATCGGTGAGGTAATGCACATCAGCCGCAAAACGGTAAAGGACTATATCGTCCGGTCAATGGCCTATCTCCGGCAACATCTTGCGCATTACATGAAAGTTATCATCGTCATCGGAGGTGGTTTATAATTTTTTTTCTTCTTTCACTTCCTTTTCCCCGGTTCGCGGTACGTTATTAAGTAATAATGATTATTTAATTGTCGATTATGCAATCTTTCGAACTGCGATGCTTACTTGAAAAATATATAAATGACACTATCTCCGCTGAAGAGTTTAAACAACTATGGAAGACACTGAGTGAAAATCAGTTCGATAGCCATTGGCATGAACTGATAGGTGAAGTGCTGACTGATGCAAGGTTTCACGGCTTGTCTGATGCGCTTGAGGCATCAGGCAGATTAGAGCAGATCAATCTGTTGATCGGCGAAAAGTACCATATCGATAAGCATGAAGCTATGATTGAAGAAAAATCATCCGCCTTCGCTGAAACGCCTGTTGTTCGTTTCAACCGTTACCACCTGTTGCGTTACGCGGCCGTGATAATGCTGGTTCTGCTTTCTGGAATTTACCTGCTTACCCAAACAGGTCGTCATAATGTTGAGTCAAACGCGGCACAACAGCTAACGCCTGTAAACATTATAAAACCTGGAACACAAAAAGCGATGTTGACGCTTTCTGATGGATCCGTAATTATATTGGACAGCATGGCAAGTGGTACGATTGCACATCAAGGGTCAACAAGCATCGTAAAATCTGCCGGTGGTCAAATCCGGTACCAGGCACTTGAACCGATTGGTAGGAACCGGGATGTGACGTACAACACAATGTCGACACCCCGGGGAGGGGAGTATCAACTGACACTTCCGGACGGTACAAATGTGTGGCTGAATGCTGAATCATCCATCACGTATCCTACTAGTTTCCCGGGAAATACGAGAGCCGTAGTGATTACAGGCGAAGCATATTTCGAGGTGATAAAAGATAAGCATAGACCCTTCCATGTTAAAGCAGGCGACCAGGAAATAGAAGTACTGGGAACTCATTTTAATATTAATGCCTACGGCGATGACGGACAGATCAAAACAAGCTTGCTGGAAGGTTCCGTTAAGGTAAATAACTCAGTACTGAAACCTGGGCAGGCCTATATGAATGGCAATATCGGATTTACAGATGTGGATCAGGACGTTGCCTGGAAAAATGGAATATTTAATTTCAATAACCAAACGCTGGCGGAGGTAATGAAACAGTTAGCGCGCTGGTATAATATTGAAGTCATCTATCCCGAGGGTATTCCAAAAAAAGAATATGGTGGAGAAATGGGCCGCAATCTTACCCTCGACCAGGTATTGAACGGGCTGGAAAGTTCCGGCGTTCACTTTCAACTGAATGAAAGGCGCTTAATAGTTAAATTGTAGGTTCATCTAAACAAAAAACCGGAAACGGGTCGAAGCGCTTCCGGCGGGAGTTTGGATTGAATTTGCAAAACTAAGGTCTCGCAAGACTACCTATTTGTTAACAAACCAAACCTGAACAAAGTTATGGAAAATGCTCCTGTTTGCAACCGGCTTACCCGAGGGGTAATCTGCACTGTTACCAAAACGTTTATGATTATGCGACTCACAGTAATTCTCTCACTGGCACTTAGTTTGCAGGTGCATGCAAAAGCACTGTCACAGACTGTCTCTCTTTCGGGCAGAGACTTGACGGTATACCAGGTGTTTGATGCTGTAAAAAAACAAACACGCTACCTGGTATTTTACGATAAGGCCTTGCTTTTGGGAGCAAAGCCGATTTCGATCAGGGCCAAAAACATGCCATTGCAGACCTTCCTGTCGGAAGCATTAAAAAATCAGTCCTTTGATTTCCACATTGAGAACCAAACCATTTTCATCACGAAGAAAGTTGTGCAGGAAACCACTCTCTTCACTTCTGCCGCTGAAAAATCACCGCCCCCGGAACCACCCGTTACTGGCCTGGTTATCGGACCTGATGGTAAGCCGCTACCCGGCGCCAACATATTGGTGAAGGGAACGACGAGGGGGACTGCCACAAATAACGATGGGAAGTTTTCTATAGAGGCAACAGCGGATCAAACCCTTGTCATCAGTGCTGTTGGTTTTATTCCCCAGGAAATACAAATTGGTTCGCAAACAGCTTTTGAAATAAGACTGGTATATGAAGACAAATCCCTCAACGCAATTATTGTTACTGCATTGGGAATTTCAAAATCAGTCAAATCGTTAACATATTCCGCGCAGGACATCAAAGGTGACAACCTGAATAAAGCAAAAGAGACAAATGTGGTCAACGCACTGCAGGGAAAAGTAGCGGGCGTTACCATTACTAAAAACGCCACTGGCCCAGGCGGCGATTCCAAAGTATTGATCAGGGGTAACCGATCTATCACCAATAGTAATGAACCCCTGTACGTCATCGATGGGGTGCCACTCAGCGGTAATATCGGCATGCTCAACTCGGACGACATAGAAAGCATGACCATATTAAAAGGCGCTTCTGCAGCGGCGCTTTATGGCAGCCAGGGACAGAATGGGGCTATTGTCATTACAACGAAACGGGCCAAAGCGGGTGAAACCATTGTGAATTATATAGGAGGAATAAGCATCGAACGGGCCGCGGTACTGCCCGAATTACAGTTTGAATACGGGCAGGGTGATGCCGGCATTTACAATGCATCTTCAGAACACAGTTGGGGCCCAAAAATCACCGGGCAAACTGTGGAACTGTGGAATGGGCATAGCGTAAAAATGGAAGGACAACCCGATAGGCTTAAAGATTATTTCAGGAACGGCCTAACCGTCAATAACGCTGTAAGTGTGCAGGGGGGTAATGAAAAAATGCTGGCTTATGTTTCTTATGCCAATACAACTGCACAGGGTATCATGCCCAACAATGATCTACGGAGGCATAATCTTGATTTCAAGATTACCAACAATATCACCACAAAATTTTCCATCTTCACCAAGCTTAGCTACATATACGAGAATGTTGACAACCGCGTCGAACCCGGTGATGCAGGTACTTATGCACTTCCCTCCATATTCCGTTCGCCTGTAACAATTCCGCTCGGTGAAATGAAAGAGTACACCTATATTGACGCAAGCGGTGCAGAAAAACAAAGCTACTGGAACCCTGGCTCTTCCGTCCAGGTTAATCCTTACTGGGCTTTAAACAGGGTGCTTTATTTCCAGAAAAGAGAGCGGCTCCTCGGTTTGGTTTCACTGAAGTACAGTTTTACCAATTGGCTAAGCCTGCAGCTGAGGGGAAGTCTTGATAAAACCACGCAGAACAACAGGCATGAAGTATATGAAGATAGTTATTTCAGCCAGGTCGGATCTACTTTTGATCTGAGCGAAAATAAAATTCAGGGTATGAACGTCGATGCCCTCCTCTCCTTTAGTCGTTCGATTGGAAAGGATTTCAGTGTATCCGGAAATGTCGGCGCATCATTGCAGGAAAGCAAGTATGAAAGTATTTCTGAAGACGCCAATGGTTTGAATAAATCGAACTACTTTTTTATGGTTAATGCAAGAAGCCCGGTGGTTATAAATGGTTATGGAAGAACTCCCCAGGTACAGTCTTTATATGCCACAGCCACTTTGGGATACCATAATAATCTTTACCTTGACATTACAGCACGCAACGATTGGTCGTCCGCGTTACCCGAAGCGAACCAGTCCTATTTTTATCCTTCTGTAGGCTTATCCGCTATTTTATCCGACATGCTGAAAATGCCATCGTGGGTAACTTATGGAAAGGCGAGGGTAACCTTTGCCGGTTCCGGATTTGGAGGAACCGAATACCTGGACCGGAATTATTATTCAGTAGGACCCGGGGGAGCCATACTGACGCCATCTATTCAGTCACTCGGCGATTACCGGCCGGAAATAACACATTCCTTTGAAACCGGCCTGGATTGGCGTTTTTTCAAAAGCAGGTTTGGGTTTAATTTTACTTACTATGATACAAAAACCAAAGACCAGTTATTGCTTATCGGTATTCCCAGTGCTACACTGTTCAGCCAGAAATATATTAATGCCGGTCTGATACGAAACAGTGGCGTTGAACTTACCGCCGATGTTACACCCATAAAATCCTCAAATTTTGCCTGGACAGCAGCGGTGAACTATTCAAAGAATAACAATAAAGTAGAAAGGCTGACGGAAAATATGAAGTCAGTGATTATTGGCGAGGGAGATGCTGTATATCTTATTAAGGTTGACGAAGGTAGTAGTTTCGGCGATGTATATGTAAGAGGATGGGCAAGAGATGACAAAGGTAGAAGACTTGTTGATGAAGATGGCTCACCGACACTAACGGACGGAACAAATGCTTTTGTTGGCAATTACAACCCGGACTGGATGTTAGGTTTTTCAAACACTTTCATCTATAAGGCTTTTTCTTTAAGTTTCCTGATAGATCATAGGCAAGGCGGTGTCGTCATATCGGGCACACAGGCGCTGATAGATGCCGATGGACATTCGAAAGAGTCACTTCGCGGTCGTGAAGACGGAATAGTGCTGGATGGCGTGCAGGCTGATGGTAGCAAAAACACAGTGGCGGTAGAATCGCAGAAGTATTTTGGGTTGATAGGCGGCAGGTATCCTATCGCTGAATTTTATAGCTATTCGGGTTCTAATACAAGACTGCGGGAATTGGTATTCACCTACACTTTTTCCAATAGCCTGTTAAGCAAAACAAAATTCATTAAAAAAGCAGAAGTGTCCCTTGTCGGAAGGAACCTTTTCTTCTTCCAACTCTCAGCACCTGTTGATCCTGAAATTACGCGTGGCGTCGACGGAGGAGGGCTTGAATATGCCGCACTTCCTTCCACCCGTTCCTATGGTTTCAACCTGAATATTTCATTCTAATAATATTTTTAAAATGAACTACCTAAAATCATTACTGATAAAATTATCATACCTCTTCCTCCTGCCTTTATTATTGATATGTGGAGGTTGTACGAAAAAATTCTCGGACATCAATACCGATCCTACCCGCTTAACTTCTCTTGCCACGGAAGACATAAAGGGTTTATTTACCAACGCCGAATACATGGCCATGTACTCCGGTGACGGCTCTGCCGAATACCAATATGCGCAGGGATTTTTTGCCGATTTGTACGCGCAGTATTCTGCTATAACCGCCACCTTCGATCCTACAGATCGTTACAACATCACACAGGAATGGATCCAGGAACAATGGATAGGTACTTTCAGGGCAATGGCACCTTTGGTAAATATTTTAAACCAAACTACCGAGCCTGAACAAAAAGCATTGAACGCTATTGCCAGGATATGGAAAGTATGGACCATTCACCGGGCTACCGACTATTATGGACCCTTTCCGTATAGCTATATCGGTTATGACAGCACGGTTATCCCATACGATAGTCAACAGGATATATACATGGATCTTTTCAAAGAACTGAAAGAAGCTACTGCCGATCTCTCTCAAAATATCGACCAGCCGTCTTACGGTAGCGCAGATGTAATTTTTGACGGAGACAATACCAAATGGCTAAAATTTGCTAATACGCTCCGGCTGCGCTTAGCTATTCGCATTTCAGATGTGGAACCTGCCATGGCTAAAGAAGAAGCTGAAGCGGCAGTTGCAGGTGGGGTTATGACAGAATTAGCCGATGACGCCTACCTGCTGAGTTCCGGAGTTAATTACAATGGATACCTCCGCCAGTCGGGTTGGAATGAATTCCGTATGAGTGAGACCATGGAAAGTTATCTCGTTGGCTACCAGGATCCACGTCTTTCGAAATTCTGGCAACCCTCTGTAAATACGGGCGTTTATAAGGGCGTGAGAAATGGTATGAATGTGGACGAAATCGTTGCACCAGAAAATGAACCGGACAACACTTCCGGGCCCAGTGATTATCTTCTCCCGGAAAACTCATCTACCACGCCTTCTACGGTAATGTATACCGCCGAAGCTTATTTTCTGCGGGCGGAAGGCGTATTAAATGGCTGGGACATGGGTGGAGGAACGGCTAAAGAATTTTACGAAACAGGCATAGAGATGTCGCTGCGCACCTGGGGAATTACAGATGGTGGGATGATCAGCACCTATATCAATAGCAGCCATACGCCATCAGCGCCTGGTGGTTATTTCAATTCTCCTGCGGTTGCAGACATCCCTGTTAAATTCTCCATGGATGTCCTGGTACAGCGGGAACAGATCGGCACACAGAAATGGATTGCCCTTTTTCCAGAGGGACATGAGGCCTGGGCCTCATTCAGGCAATCCGGCTATCCAAAACTATATCCTTTAGTTCATTCGGATAATCCTGATGCACCTGTCGGCACTTTCATCAAGAGAATCCCATTTCTCAATTACGACAGAGATAGAAATGGACCGGCGGTAGACGCCGCAGAATCCTTGCTCGGAGGTCCGGATAAAATTTCTACCCTGCTATGGTGGGATACACATTAGCACTGAATTGGTTTTTCAAAAACCCTATGTTTTAAAATTTTGAAAAAATAAATAACATGAAAACTAAAAGAAGATTTGCACTGAAGCAGCTGCTTGCCTCAGCAGTAGGACTCTTTGGCATTGGATTATCAGCGTCTGCGCTCACCTCAGAAAAAGAAGAGAAAAAAGTGTATAACATACAAACGGAACAGGATGTACCGCTGTTTTCAGCATCTACCACATTCGGGGGGCTGGTTTTCATATCTGGGCAGGGCGCACATTATGAAGGAGATATTAAAGCACATACCGAAACGGTTTTGAAAGCCCTGGAAAAAGAATTGATTAACGCAGGCTCCACCATGAAAAAAGTGTTGAAGGTGAACGTATACCTGAATGATATTGCCGATTTCAAAGGCATGAACGAAGTGTATAAAGGAAGATTTGGACCGCATCCACCGGTTCGTACAACGGTTGCCGTTGCCAAAGGCGGTGTGCCGGGCGATTCGTTAGTGGAAATGGATTGCATCGCTCACCTTTAATGAAGTAAATTGCTTTAGAGATAACCATTCATTGCGATGAAACCATATGATATTTTTTTTCTTGTTTTGTTGATTTGTATTGCGCCCATTTTCACGTTGAGTCAAACTATTGACATTTTATTGAAAGGAGGTCATCTGATCGACCCTAAGAATAAAATTGATGCAAAGATGGATGTCGCCATAACAGCCGGTAAAATTTCTGGTGTAGCAGTTGGTATACCTGTTGGCAATGCAAAAAAAGTAATTGATGTAAGTGGCATGTACGTTACACCCGGTATCATTGATATGCACGCACATGCTTTTCATGGCGTTGATGGTGGCGCCTACATAGCCAATGGCTTTCATAGCCTCCCTCCCGATGGATTTACATTCAGGGCGGGCGTTACCACTATTGTAGATGCCGGATCTTCCGGGTGGAAAAACTTCCGGCTCTTTAAAACACAAACTATTGATAAGTCTAAAACAAGAGTGCTGGCTTTTCTCAACATCGTGGGCTCGGGTATGTATGGCCGCCTGGAAGAGCAGGATGTTTCCGACATGAATCCCGAGATGACGGCTTACATGATCACGCACGAATTTCCAGATATTATTGTGGGTATCAAGTCGGCTCATTATTGGGGCGATTTCACACAGGTGGACCTGGCAGTAAAGGCTGGCCAGTTGGCAGGGGTACCCGTGATGGTGGATTTTGGGGAACATCATCCACCTAATTCCATTGAGGAGCTTTTTATGAAACACTTAAGACCAGGCGATATTTTCACCCATACCTATGCCAACGGATTTGAGGATCGAGAAACGGTTGTAGATAGAAATGGGAAAGTGAAACCTTTTGTTTTTACTGCTCAGCAACGGGGAATCAATTTTGACGTAGGGCACGGTGGCGGCGCTTTTTCCTGGATACAGGCTGTTCCTTCCATACAACAAAAATTCTGGCCAAATACCATTAGCACCGACTTGCATACCGAAAGCATGAATGGCGGCATGAAAGATATGTCGAATGTGATGTCGAAGTTTCTCGCCATGGGCATGCCCTTAAAGGATGTGGTATTGCGCAGTACCTGGAATCCCGCCAATGTGATCAACAGGAAAGAATTGGGCAACCTGGATGTAGGATCAGAGGCGGATGTAGCTGTTTTTAGCTTGCGCGAAGGCAACTTTGGATACCTTGACGTACGTGGCATCAAAGTTAAAGGGAAACAGAAACTCGAAACTGAACTGACCCTGCGGGCTGGAAAGATTGTATGGGACTTGAATGGAATAGCAGCGACTGAATATAACGGTAAATAGTTTCCGCAAAATGAATATAAATATTTCAGAAAAAATTTAAGCGCATGATCAGAAAAGTCCGATCGCAGCTATTAAATAAACGTTTTTTATGGGGCATTGGCGTTCTGCTTTTGTTGTCTTTGCATACACACGGGCAGCAGTATGATTTGCTGATCAGGAACGGGCGTGTAATAGATCCTAAAAACAGCATTGATGCTGTAATGGACATTACTGTTTTAAATGGTAAGATTGCGAAAGTGGCTAAAAATATACCTCCAGCGCAGGCTTCCAAAGTGATCGACGCCAGCGGTCTTATTTTGACGCCCGGTCTTATCGACATCCATACGCATGTATTTGTTGGCAGCACGCCGGAAACCTTCGCCGATGGTTTTCTTAGCCTGTCTCCTGACGATTTCACGCTAAAGTCTGGCGTCACGACGGTGGTCGACGCAGGAACTTCCGGATGGAGAAATTTCCCGGTATTTAAAGCGCATGTCATTGATAAGTCTAAAACGCGTGTGCTGGCTTTTTTGAATATAGCAGGCAATGGAATGACCGGCAGTCCTACCGAAGAAGATGTTACAGATATGGATGCGCGTATGACCTCGCTGGTAGCTAAGAAATATCCCGACATCATTGTAGGCGTTAAAATCGGCCACTATTCAGGCAGCGACTGGGCGCCATTTGACAGGGCACTAGCGGCTGCAGCGCAATCGAATACTCCGCTTTTTGTGGAATGTCACCTGCCGCAATTCTCACTGGAAGATCAATTAAAAAAAATGCGGTCGGGGGATATCATTACCCATTCTTTTGAAAAAATAGAGGAGCGGATGCCTGTTGTTGATGACCAGGGGAAATTGAGATCCTTTGTTGCAGACGCGCAAAAAAGAGGAGTGCTGTTTGATCTCGGGCATGGAGGAGCAGGATTCTGGTTCAGCGTTGCCGTACCTGCCATGCAGCAGGGACTGGCGCCAAATACTTTTGGAAGTGACCTGCATCGTTTCAGCATGAATGCGGGCATGAAAGATATGCTCAATATAATGTCGAAATATATGGCTATCGGCATGTCGCTCCAGCAGGTGGTCGAACGGGCAAGCTGGAATGCTGCAAAGTCAATTCATCATGAGGAACTGGGTAACCTTAGTGAAGGTAGCGTGGCAGATATCGCAGTCCTTCGGATGCGGGAAGGCGATTTTGGTTTTACCGATGCAGGCGGCAATGTAGTACACGGAACAAAAAAGCTGGAGGCAGAACTTACTGTCCGCAACGGAAAAATTGTATGGGATCTCAATGGTATTTCCGGCACGCCATTTAAACTGACAGGCCGTGGTAACAAATAAATTTTAAACGCTTGTTCTTTAACACAAATTAATTATGAAAGTACAGCAGTATATAATCATTACTTTATTGCTTTTTGGGTTTGTAGCCTGTAAAAACGATACGAAAGTATTGCATGGTGAGCCAGGTAATGGGGGACTCTTCCTTCCCGATCAATTTGAAGCGCTGGTAGTTGCCGACAGCATTGGTAGTGCAAGGCATATCGCGGTAAATGACAACGGAGATATTTATGTAAAACTTACCTACAATGAAAAAATGAACGGAAGTGGTGGAACAGTGGGACTTCGCGACATAGACCATGATGGAAAAGCCGATACTATCGTTTATTTCGGAGATTATAAAGACGTTGGCAGTTCGGCGGTAGGCATGAGTATCCACGACGGATATCTTTTTACCAGCACAGTTACACAGGTGCTGCGCACAAAACTTACTCCTGGAAAACTTATACCGGAAAATAAAACGGAAGTGATGCTGACAGATGTAGATTCCAATGTGGCCAGGAATTGGCATACAACGAAACCTGTCGCCTTTGACAAAAAGGGAAATATGTATATCCCGTTTGGAACACCAACTGATGCCGGCCAGGATATTACAAAGTATGGACCGGTAGGTTTGCCTGGGGGAGTCGGCCTCGATCCAGTCCCCGACCTTGAAAATCATGGTGGAATCTGGCGTTTCGATGCCTCGAAAACCAATCAATTCCAAAAGGATGGCGTCCGTATTTCAACGGGCCTCCGTAGTATAGTAGGCATGCAATGGAATAACCAGGATGATCATCTTTACGCTGTTGTAAACGGGATTGATAATTTTCACACCATTTACCCAACTATTTTTAGTTCCTGGCAGGCTGCGGTGCTGCCGGCTGAATTATTAGTCAGGGCTGATGAAGGAACTAACTTCGGTTGGCCGTATGCGTACTATGATCATATGCAGAAAAAAAACGTGCTGCAGCCAGGATACGGAGGAGACGGAAAGATCATCGGCAAGGCCAGCGAGTTCACGGAGCCGGTTATCGGTTTCCCTGGCCACTGGGCTCCTATGGATGTGCTGTTTTATGAAGGAGATCAATTTCCCGAACGCTATAAAAATGGTGCCTTTGTTGCTTTTCATGGTTCCACCGATCGCTCACCTTATCCACAGGCAGGGTACATTGTTTGTTTCGTTCCTTTTAAAAACGGCACCGCAACCGGCGATATCGAAGTCTTTGCCGATGGGTTCACTGGTCTTGATACAGTGGTGAATACCAGTGATGCGAAATACCGTCCGATGGGGCTCGCGACGGGGCCTGACGGATCATTATACATCGTTGAGTCCAACCAGGGAAAAATCTGGCGAGTGATGTACAAAGGAGATAAAAAGTCCTTCG